>JABRWB010000037.1 GCA_039961635.1 bacterium | reverse complement strand
GACTAGGGGCGTTTCTTGGGGGTTCCCTTTCCGGCCGCGGCGGGAACGCGCTTTGTCATTTCTGCTTTCCTGGCAAGACCGGAAGTCGCAGCTTTTTTTTTCGTTTTGATTAATCCGGCCTTGGAGCCTTTGCCGTTTCCGCGCAGGCCGCGATTGGGAAGAACCAAAATCCTGAAATCGAAATCGAGCGCATAGGCCAGTTTCTGCATCGTCCGAAACGTCATGCTTCCATGCCCTTCCATGAGCTGGCTGACGTAGCTTCGCGAGCATCCCATTTTCCGCGCCATGTCCGAATAGGACAAGCCAAGCTCCTCGCGGCGGCGCTCGCATTCAATTATGAAATCGATTGCCTTGCCTTCCGCGCCGAAAGCGGGCGATCTTTTAATCTTTTCTATCGAGATACCCATGAACTTTTCGGAATTCATAATACATTCACCTTTCCTTTTCGATGCGCGCTCTTCAGTCGCTCGGCGCGCTCTTCGGATGTACGAACATCTTTGTCTGGCAGTTTCAAGCTTTTCTTGAGCAACCAGTGAAGGACAACGAAATCCGACTCCAACCTGCAACCAATAAGCCTCAACGGCCCGCGCTTGATCTCGAACAACCGGGGAGTCGATCCCGCCAGATGCTTCATTCCGGGATAGTGTCTCAACTCGTCCTCATTCAAGCAGCAAATCCGAGAAAGTGCGTCGTACAGCCGTTCAGCGGGGACCTTTGAATGAGGCGAAAGCCAGTTTTCAAGCTATGATACTCCGCCAAAAACCAAGAGCCGGCGGCGGCTGCCTTCCACCCAAAGCTCAATATCCACTGAATCGTCCGCGTCCGGCACGCGAATTAAGTATACCCGCCAAACCCGCGTTTGTCAAGTAATTACTTAACACCGTGCTATTCCGATTTCCACCTCTTTTGCTTTTCAAGCGATTGCGTATTACAATTTGGCGGGTGAAGCCAACCATTAAGTTTAGCTTTCATGCACTTGAAAAGCTCATCGAGCGTGAAATCAGCCCTGCGGAGGTTTCGGAAGCCCTGTCGAGATCCGAAGTAATTGAAAGCTATCCGGATGATTTTCCTCTTCCAAGCAAGTTGCTGCTAGGGTTTGCCGGAATGCGCCCGCTGCACATGGTTGTAGCCGACAATACTCCATGCAATTCGGTTATAATAGTCACTGCCTACGAACCCGATCCTTTGCTTTGGAAAGACGGATTCAGGAGGCGAAATTAAAATGAAGTGCGTAATCTGCAAAACCGGTGAAACCAAGTTGGGCGAGACCACGGTCAAGCTGGAAAAAAACGGCGGAATCTTCATTTTCAGGGGAGTTCCCGCCGAAGTCTGCGACAATTGCGGCGAGGCCTATCTGGACGAGGCGACATCACAATCAATATATGATTCCATCGCCGCCTCGGCTGGCGAAAATACCGAAATTACGGTTAGGCGATTCGCCGGCGTCAGGTGAATTCGCCCAGTCCTCCACATTCGTTTCGTGGTATAATCCGCGTTCCATGCCCGAGCGCCGCCCCGACAAATTCAAGCTCGTCGCGCCGTATTCGCCGACAGGGGACCAGCCCGAGGCGATCGACGCCTTGACGCGCGGCGTCCTGCGCGGCGACCGGTACCAAACCCTGATGGGCGTCACCGGTTCCGGCAAGACGTACACGATCGCGAACGTAATCGAGCGCGTCCAACGTCCAACCCTCGTCATCAGCCACAACAAGACGCTCGCCGCGCAGCTCTGCGCGGAGTTCCGCGAATTCTTCCCCGAAAACTGCGTCGAGTATTTCGTTTCTTATTACGACTACTACCAGCCGGAGGCTTACGTCCCGGCTACGGACACATACATCGAAAAGGACTCCGCGATAAACGAGGAAATCGACCGGCTGCGCCACAGCGCGACCGAGGCGCTTTTGACGCGCCGCGACGTTTTGGTCGTCGCAAGCGTTTCATGCATCTACGGCCTGGGCAGCCCGGAGGACTACGCGAAGCTGATGATCAAGTTCGCGAAAGGCGAGCGACACCCGCGCGAGAAGCTCATCCGGCGGCTCGTGGACATGCAGTACATGCGCAACAATTTCGATCTAGTCCGCGGCACTTTCCGCATCCGCGGCGACATTCTCGAAATTTACAGCGCGGACAAGGAAGTGATAACGCGCATCGAGTTCGACGGCGAGCAGGTCGAGGCTCTTTTCGAAATCGACGCGGCCTCGAAACGCGTACTCTCCGAGCCGGAATACACCTACGTTTTCCCCGCGTCGCATTACGTGCTTCTGCCGGAGCGCATCGACCTCGCGCTGCGCGATATCGAATCCGAGCTTGCGGAGCGACTGGAGTTTTTCAGGGAACAGGGCAAACTGCTGGAATACCAGCGGCTCAAGGAGCGCACCAAGTACGACCTCGAAATGATCCGCAACATCGGATACTGCAAAGGCATCGAGAACTACGCGCGCCACCTTGCGGGAAAGGCGCCAGGAGAAACGCCGTCGAATTTGCTTGAATACTTCCCCGAAGACTTCCTGATGATTGTGGACGAGTCCCACGTCACACTGCCGCAGCTGCATGGAATGTACAACGGCGACCGCAGCCGCAAAACCACGCTCGTGGATTACGGCTTCCGCCTGCCTTCGGCGCTCGACAACCGGCCCCTCAAATTCGAGGAGTGGGAGGCAATCGTCGGCCAGGCGATTTTTGTGACCGCGACGCCCGGACCGTACGAGTTGGAGCATTCATCGCAGATTGTCGAGCAAATCATCCGGCCTACCGGACTTGTCGATCCCGCCGTGGAGGTGCATCCTTCGCAGGGTCAAATCGACCACCTGATCGGCGAATGCAGCGCCACGATAGAGCGCGGCGAACGCGTTCTTGTCACGACTCTGACGAAGAAGATGGCGGAAAACCTGTCCGAGTATCTTTCAAACCTCGGATTCAAAGTGCAGTACTTGCACAGCGAAGTGGACACCGTCGAGCGCATCCGCATTCTAAAAGATTTGCGCCTCGGAACTTACGACATCGTCGTCGGAATCAACCTGTTGCGCGAAGGTCTCGACCTGCCGGAGGTATCGCTCGTCGCGATCCTGGACGCGGACAAGGAGGGCTTCCTGCGCTCGGACAAAAGCCTGATCCAGACGATGGGCCGCGCCGCCCGCAACGTCAGGGGCCGGGTGCTGCTTTACGCCGACGAGATGACGCCCAGCATGGCGCGCGCGATCGGCGAGGCAAACCGCCGCCGGGAAAAACAATTGGAGTACAACAAGCTCCACGGAATCACGCCGAAGAGCATAGAAAAGGCGATAAAGGCGATATCCGATGAACTGGAGGAAGCGAATCTCCGTGTAATCAAAAAGGCGGGTGCGGATCCAACCGACGTGCCCGGGGCGGGTCTTTCGATCGGCGAACTGATGGTTACAATAGACGAAATCGAGGTTCAGATGAAGAAATACGCGGAGGTTCTCGAATTCGAAAAGGCCGCCGAGCTTCGCGATCAAATGAAGGGTCTCCAAACGACGCTGCGAAAAAAAGTCGAGGCGGAAAGCGGGAAGAAACTTCGGGAGAAGGTGAGGTAAATCGCTTACTGCTTGATGGCCAAAAGTCTTATTTCGGTGTAGTCCTCGATTGCGTAGCGAGGGCCTTCGCGTCCCACGCCGGAATCCTTCGTGCCGCCGTAGGGCATCCCGTCTGTACGCCAGCCGGGGACTTCGTTTATCATCAGTCCGCCCACTTCTAGTTGCTCGAACGCGCGGAACGCTTTTGATATGTTCGACGTGAACAGCCCGGATTGCAGGCCGTAGCGGCTCGCGTTCGTCAGCGCAATCGCTTCGTCCAGCGTCCCGTATCGGTACAGCGCGACGACCGGGCCGAAAATTTCGTTGCAGCCAAGCTCGCAGGTTGCCGGTACGTTTTCAAGTATGTACGGCTCGAACATACGGTTTCCCAGATATTTGCCCGTCAGGATTCGCGCGCCCGCAGCCTCCGCTTCCCGCACCCATTTTTCGATGCGCTCCGCCGCCGAGTCGTCAATCACGGGGCCGATACTCGTGTCTTGACTCATCGGGTCGCCCAGCGTCAGCTTTTTCGCGCGCTCGACGAATTGCGGGACAAACGTGTCGTAAATCTCATCGCTCACCATCAGCCGCTGGATGCTGATGCACACCTGGCCGCTGTACGCGAACGCCCCGTTCACGCAGCGCGACAGCGCCGTATCCCGGTCCGGCATGTCCGGCTCGATTATGCAGCTCGCGCTTCCGCCGAGCTCCAGCAGAACGCGCTTTTTTCCGGCGAGCGATTTCAGCTTCCAGCCGACCGCGTCGCTGCCTGTGAACGAGAGCACTTTGATGCGCCCGTCGGTGACGAGGAGCTGCGCTGCGTCCGGCTGCGCGTAAATCACGCTGTACGCGTCCTGCGGCCAGCCCGATTCGTAAACGAGCCGCGCGAACTCGAACGCGGTCAGCGGCGCCTGTACGCAGGGCTTGTGGACGACGGGCGCTCCGACGGCGAGCGCGGGGCCGATCTTGTGCGCCAGCAAATTCAGCGGGAAGTTGAACGGCGTGATCGCGGCGACGGGGCCGAGCGGGAAGCGGCGGGCGATGCCGAACCGCCCTTCGCCGCCGGGCGCGGAATCGAACGGAAGGAACTCGCCCGTAAGCCTGCCTGCCTCCTCCGCGGAAAGCGTGAGCGTGTCGGCGACGCGGGCAAGCTCGGCGCGGCAGAGCGCGATTGGCTTTGCGTTCTCGCGGCAGAGCAGCTCGGCGAATTTGGGGGCGTGCCAAAGAACGAGGTCGCGAAGCCTGGTAAGGATCGCCTTGCGCTCGTGAGCGGGTATGCGCCTTGTTTTTTCGAACGCGCGGTGCGCCGCGGCGATGGCGCGTTCCGCTTCGGCGGGAGTCGCATCGAACACCGCGCCGAGCGGGGAGAGATCGTACGGATTGCGGATGATAACGCGCCCGCCCTCCGCGGATTCCTCGCCCGCGATAATGTTCGGATAATCCGGAATGTTGAAAGATTGTTCGGTTGCCATAAAGTATGCTCCTATGCGGCATCAAGCACCGGCCTGAGTTTCATATCGTCTCCAAGTATTTCCGGGGCGATCGCGCCGATTGAAACAAGAACCTTGGTCATGTCCTCGAATTTCAGGCCGGTCGCGTATACTTCCGATGCGGGGATGAGGAAATTCTGGCCGCTCATCGGCACCGGCGTCGCGGGGTAGTACACCATAAAATAAGGCCTGCCGTCTATGTGAATCGGATCGGACGAGGGCAATAGTCCGAGCAAAAGCGAGTTTGCGAACCGGAAGAGGATCACCTGGCTTGCCGCGGCGGGGTCGTCCTTGCGTTTGTTGAATATGCCGACGATCTGCTCCGCGGAGTTGTAAATGCTGCTGATGACCGGGAACCGGACGACCAGATTCTTGATCCATTCGGCGACGGTGTTTCGCGCGGTGCGCGACGCGAACGCGCCGACCAGGATGATGAGCAGGATTATCAGCAGATAAGCAAGAGCGATTGTAAGGTTTGTCGGCAGATTCAGGCTGTCCGCCAGCGTTGACAGCGCCTGACCGAGGGACGACGTCCGGCCGAATAGTTGAGCGGCCTTGCCGTAAATCCATCCGACCAGAAACACGGTGATGACGAGCGGGAGCAGCGTCACGAGACCGCTAAGGAAATTGCCGGCGAGAACACGGAGAGTGTGCTTCATTTGATGCTCCGAATTGCGAAGTTGAGGGATTATATCAGCGGCGGGAGTATAGTATCGCTCCGTTGCACAGACTTCGCAACAGGCTTGACGGGCATTTCGGCGCATCCCTTTCCGGTTTCCTGGAGAAAATCGGAATGGGAGGCGGCGGCGCGTTAGAAATCGCCAACGTGCGCGGCTCCGCAAGGCAATTTCTTCTTTCCTATTTGGCGTTTGCGAAGCGAGTATCTCCCGTCTTGATTGTCTGCGAGTCGAACCGCGAAGCGGAGAGAATGCGCGCGCACTGCATCGCGGCGTACAGGCTGTATTCGGGGAAAGTGGAGGACGAAAAGGATTTTCTTGTTTATCCCGATTTCGAGCCGTCGAACCTTTTCGATTTCACGCCGCCGGATGTGGACGTAACGGGCGCGAGGCGCGCCGCCGAGGACGCGCTTTTACGCGGAAATGCTAAATTGATTTTCACGTGCGTCCAAGCGCTGTTCAAAAAGATTCCGCATCCGGACAAGGTGCGCGCGTCGAGACTTCATCTCAAATGCGGCAAGTCCGCAGGGCGCGACGCGGTTTGCTTGACGCTGGACAGGTTCGGATACGAGCGCAAAACGATGGTAATGGAGCCGGGCGAGTACGCGGTTCGCGGCGGGCTTTTGGATGTGTTTCCCATCGGCGATCAAAATCCGGTGCGCATCGACTTTTTCGGTGACGATATCGACGAGATGAGCCGGTTCGAGCCGTCGACCCAGCGAAGCTTCGAGGCCGCGGCCGAAGCGGTAGTGCTTCCGGTCGTCCAGCTTGACACAGGAGATGCCGAAGACGGCGCGTCGAAGCTTGAGAAGCTGCTCGCCGCGTACTTGAGGGAATTCGCGGCAAGGCTGCCCGGCTCCGCGGCGGGATTGGAGCAGGCGGCGAAAGAGGATATTGCGAGGATCGCGGAAAACCGGCAGTCGCCGCGTTACGAGATTTACTCGCCGATACTTTCGGGCGGCGCGACGTTTCTGGATTATCTCCCGCAGGGAGCGCTGGTTTTCGTCCACGACGAAACGCTGGTTTCGGGCGAGCTGAAAACCTACGAGCGGTTCTGGCGAGAGAGATTCCGCGAATGGCGGAAAGGCGCGCTGACGTTTGCCGATTTCGACGATTACTACGCGATCCCGGACCGCGCCGACGCAGGCGCGGTAATCGCATCGGTCGAATCGAGGCCGGGAATTTCAACCCTCTTTACTTCCTCTTTCGATCGGCGGCATTTGTCTTTCGAAGGCTCGGATCTTTCATTCGGCACGCCGTCGTCGTCGCAGTATTCGCTCGGCGCGCTGCCGGACGGACTGCGCAAGCTCGGCGGCGGGACGAGCGAAGTCTGGATTGCAAGCCAGTTTGCAGAACGGCTGCGCGAGAGGCTTATCGAGGAAGAAATCGCGGTAGCCGCCATCGAAAACGCGATCCTGCCCGGAGGATTCACGCTGCCGGGACAGGGGATGCTGTTGACCGACGCGGAAATATTCGGTGAAATCGAAGAGGCCGTTTACCGCAAGCCGAAGCGGTTCGAAAAATCCGGTCTGCGCTCGCTTGAAGAAATCAAGGTCGGGGATTACGTCGTTCACGTGGACTACGGGGTGGGGAGGTTCGTCGCGCTGACGGATCAGGAGCTTGGCGGCATCAAGCGCAGCTATGTACAAATCGAGTACGAAGGCAGAGACAAGTTGTACGTCCCGGTGGACCAGCTGGACCGGCTGCGCCAGTACCGGTACGACGGCTCGCCGCCCAAGTTGAACAGTCTCGGCAGGAAGCAATGGCAGAAAACCAAACGCAAGGTGCGCCAGGAGGCGATCAAGCTTGCGCTTAGGCTTTACCAGCTTTATCGCAAGCGGGAAAGGATGCAAGGTCACTCATTCGTCGGCGTCGACAACTGGATGGCGGAATTCGAAAACGGATTCCCGTACGAGCTGACGCCGGATCAATACGAAGCATGGGGCGCCGTGTACAACGACATGGCCGCGGCCAAGCCGATGGACAGGCTGATATGCGGCGATGTCGGTTTCGGGAAAACCGAAGTCGCGCTGCGCGCCGCGTTTCTCGCGTGCCTTAATAACAAGCAGGTGCTCGTGATGTGTCCGACGACGGTGCTCGCGGATCAGCACTATCACACTTTCCGGAGGCGGTTCGCCGCGTTTCCATTTCGCGTCGAAATGCTCTCTCGGTTTTTATCCGACGCGGATCAAAAGCGGATCGCCGCCGACATTGCAAAGGGCAAAGTAGACGTAGTTATCGGAACGCACCGCGCCCTTTCCGCGGATGTGAAGTTTCCGAGGCTCGGATTGCTCGTAATAGACGAAGAACAGCGGTTCGGAGTCAAACAAAAAGAGCGGTTGAAGATGAGAAATCCAGGGGTGGATGTTCTCACGCTGACCGCGACGCCCATTCCGCGCACGCTGCATATGTCGCTCGTCGGGCTGCGCGACGTGTCGCTTATCGAAACCGCGCCGGTTGACCGCAAGCCCGTGCGGACTTATGTGGGCGAGTACAACGAAACGCTCGTGCGCGACGCCATTTTGAAGGAAATCGGGAGGGGCGGCCAGGTGTATTTCCTTCACAACAGGATCGCGGACATAGATGTCTTCCGATCGGAACTCGAAAAGCTCGTACCGGAGGCGAAAATCATCGTCGGACACGGCCGAATGAAAGAGGACAAACTTGAAGAAATTATGAACGCTTTTTCGATGGGCGCGTACAACATCCTTCTTGCGACGACGATCATCGAAAACGGACTGGATATTCCGAACGTGAACACGCTAATCGTCCAGCACGCGGAGTATCTGGGCTTGTCCCAGATGCACCAGCTTCGGGGCAGGGTGGGGCGCAGCCACGTCCAGGCGTACGCGTACTTTTATCATGATCCCGCTCGCTCGCTTTCGGAGGATGCCCAGAGCAGGCTGCACTCGATTTACAACTACGCGTATCTGGGGGCGGGGTACGAAATCGCGCAGAGCGACCTGCGGCTGCGCGGCGCGGGCAATGTATTCGGCGAGGAACAAAGCGGCCTGGCGGCGACCGTCGGATTCGACTATTACTTCGAAATGTTGACGAATTCGATGGAAAAGCTGAAAGAAGAACTGGATTCCGAGGGCGAATTCAGCGAGGACGAATTCCTGGACGCGATGGAGGAAGAGCCGGAAGGATGCATGATTGATATTCCGATATCGGCGTACATTCCGCATGATTACATCGAGGATTCGATTATCCGGCTTGACATTCTGCGCAGGATCGCCCGCCTTAAGGATGGCGAAGTAAATGATTTGCGTACCGAGCTTGAGGACAGGTTCGGTGCGCTTCCTGCGGAGGTCGAAAATTTGATAGGTGGCATCGAAGTCAAAATAGCTGCGGAAGCATGCGGAGTGTCGAACATCGAATACCTGCCGGCCCGCGAAAAGTTCAAATTCAAATTCCATTCGGGGCGCCCCGCGTGGGCGAACCGGATCACTTTGCTCGACGGCAAAGCCGAAGTATCAACGGACGGTTCGATACTTTTTGCGCTTCGAATGGGGGAAGACGCATTGGACAAAATAAAGGTGTTTTTGGGCAGAATGCGCGCGCTTGCTGAAAAGAGGTAGCGGGTACCAATCGGCGAGGAGCCACCGCACGCGTTGCATGAATATGTTAGACTCAATCCGCCATTGGGTTTGCCGGAGAAAACATTGACGAAAACCGAAGGCCGCACGTCCTCCGGGACGGGGGCGCGCATCCTTTCCGCAACATCGATCCTTTTCATTATTAACTTATGCGCCGCGGCGGCGTTTTCGGAGCCCAATCTGGAAGGTGTTACAGGACTCATTAACATTCCCGACGCGCAGGTTTCGCCGGACGGCTGGGTCTATTTTGGATTCGGGGCGAACGAATACAACCGCGGCTCGGACACGTTCATCGGCGAGGAGCAGTGGAATCATTTCGTCAACATCGGTTTCCTGCCTCACCTGGAGTTGACGGGCAGGATGGCGCGCTTTCCGGATTACACCGAGCCGATTATTCCCGGATACGGCGACGCGAAGGACAGAACGGTAAGCGCAAAGATTCAGCCCGTCGCGGATTACAACGGATTTTCGTTCGCCGCTGGCGTAACCGATCTGGGAGGCGAATCCCAATACCAAAAGTCGTTTTACGGCGCGGTGGACAAGACGTTTTTCGATACGCTCAAGGTTACGCTGGGTGCGGGCAGCGACAACTTCGACGGCGTATTCGGGGGAGTGGACTGGGAGCCCGCGCCACGGTTGCATCTTTTGGGCGAGTACGACACCGAAGACTGGAACGCGGGGTTGCGCTATTCGCCGTGGGACTGGCTGTCGCTTTCCGTTTCGAGCCTGGGCGGCGAAGAATTCGGCGCTGGAATCACAGCGCGCTTCGACCTGACCGAGTACGAGCGCAGAAAGCCAACCGAACCGAAGCGTCCGATTGCGCGGCTGGAATCCGGAAGCAGTCAGGCCGATCCGCGGATTCTCGCCGAGGCGCTCGCGGACGAAGGATTCGAAAATGTGCGAGCTTTCCTGCAAGACGGCGAGCTGGTCGTCTATTACGAGAACCGGCGGTTCCTGCTGGAGGAACGCGCGCTGGCCGCGGTCGGCATCCTTTCCGCGATGCACGCGCCGCGGGAAGCGGAGCGCGTGCGCGTGGTCGCGCAGATAGACGGAATGCCTCACTTGGATTTCGTCGCGCCGCCGGATGCGATTCTTGCGTTCGCGCGCGGCGAGATTGACGAAGCGTCGTTCCGCGCGCAGGTGACCGTAAACAGGCACAGGGAAGCGCCAATCCCTGCGGGTGTGCGCACCGAGAACCGCAGCGGGGGCAAGGCCGACATCTTTTTGCGCCCAGGGCTGGACATCGACTTCGGGCGCGCGCTGGGGCCGTTCCGCCAGCGCGTATCCGCGTTCATCGATCCGGAGTTCGAAATCGGATACGGCTTCTCCGCGCGCGGCCGTTTCAGCTACGTCATCAACAACAACTTGAGCGAGGTTGACGATTTCAACACGGAGCGCGTCTGGCTCGGATGGGGCGGACGCCCCGGCGGAGTGAGCGTGCTCGCAAAGGCGGGGATTTTCGGAATTGACCTTACCGGCGCGCAGCTTGAAGCCGAAGCGGACATTGACAGCTTCGACGCTGTTCTTGGCGGAAACATAGCGTGGACGCGCGACGAGACCACGGATGCGGAATTCATGCAGGCGCTGGGCAAGTTCGAAAAGCGGTTCCCGGACTACGACCTGACCGCCCGAATCGTTGCGGGGCAGTTCCAGTTCGAGGACAAGGGAGCGCGCGTGGAAGCCACGCGCTATTTCGGCCCGGTGGAGGTCACGTTCTTCGCGTACGACGCCGGCAATCCGAATATCGAGGGCGGCGTTACGTTTTACGTACCGCTTCCGTTGTACGACGACGGCCCGCCCGCCGATCTGCGGTTCGGAGTCGCGCCCGACTGGGGATTCCAGTATCGCAGCGAGCTGGAAGGCCACGGGCAGGTGCTGACCGCGGGGCAGGAATTGTTCCGCTACCGGCGGCGGCTGCATCCGGATTACGTGTTGGAGCATTTGTTTGAATGGCGCCGGGCGGCGGGGTGGTTGAATTGACAAATTTGCGCTATAATGCCGCCGCCACCTTTGGCGTCGTACCAGGGGTTGAAGCTTGACGGGGAATCTGTTAGTATCTTCTTTGCTTCGGTGGCCGTTGCCTTTTGGTTTCGGTTTGCCGCGGTTGGGGCGGGAATGCCTTAAGGGAAAAAAGGCCGGTATGTGCCGATCGCCGTAGGGCGCTTGCTTTTGGCTGAATTACTGGCTATAATTGCTTTACGCTTTAGTGTGTAGTCATCCGCAAGACCATTTGCTTAAGGAGGAATGTTGTGAGAAGGAATCTGGTTTTCTTTGCGATCGCATGGGCTCTGGTCCTGCTCTTGCTCGCGTCCTGCGCGACCAAGAACGGCCGCGTATTCCTTGGCGGAGGATGGGACGGCCCGGAGGTCACGGGCGTCACGATCAATCCCGCCACGGGCCCGTATTATCCCGGCGATAGCGTGACTTTCACCGTCGCGGCCACAGCGACCGGCGGCGGAGTTCTCAGCTATTCCTGGAATTTTGGAACGTGGGCCACCGTTACTTCGGGCGGCACCACGGCTTCGGCGGTTGTCACGCTTGTCGGCCCGCCAAGCACGACGGCATATTCGGGAACCGTCACCGTTACCGAAACCGCGGAAGGCACCAGCCTTTCCAAGGATGCCAGCTTTACGCTGCTCATTGAGGTTATCCCCAATGTCGCGCCGGTTATTGATAGCCTGACGGCAAGCGGTTACGACATCACCGCGGTCTTCCACGATGACGATGGAGACGACATCTCCGTCGAATGGAGCTCCGACGTGGGAAGCGTTACGCCCGGTACAGCAGACAACACCGGTGCAACGGCCACCTTCGTTCCGCCGGCCGGCGAGACCGGAACAGCCGTAGTCACGCTCACCATCAATGACGGTGTCAACGCCGACGTCAGCGACACGGTTTCGATCGACTATGCGTTCGATCCGTTCGAAGGCGCGGTTACCGACAGCCTGTTCTTCGTCGTTGCTTCCGCGACGGACACCCAGGTCGTTCTGAACTTCTACATCAACCAGAACGCCAATCCGCTTGCGAACATCAACTCCATCCGTCTGCTCTGCAGCGCGGCGCCTTCGGCCGGCACGTTCGCGACCCCGACTGATGCCACCCCCGGCGGCAATTATTGGAAGAACCACAGCGGCGCGTTCCTGCCCCCGCCGATCATCCCGACCCCCACTTCGGCGTACACCGGATTTACGACGTTCGTGGACCTCGGAATGAACTGGGGCGGCAACACGTTCGAAGCCAGCGGTGCTTCCGCGATGGGCTGCATCGGCATCCTTACGCTGACTTTCGCCAGCGGCGGAACGGGAGTCAACTTCTCGCTTTCGAATGAGTCGAACCGCACGTACTATTCGGATCTCTCCACTGCGCAGTACCAGTGGGCGACCCTCGGCAAGCCCGGTTATCCCAACACGGGCGGTGCGTAATTAGGCATTAAACCGCGAAGGGGGAGTTCGCTCCCCCTTCGCTTCCCCTCATCGCCGTTGGCGTCGAGGGTTGTACGTTGGTAATTCGTTGTTGTTCCGCCGTATCCGCTTGGATGCGCGCGGAAGAGCGACCAATACTTTTAAGGGAGAGGATTGAGCATGAACCCGAGATTACTAAATGTCTTGCTCTTGGCCCTCCTCCTTGTTGCCCTGGTCGCCTGCGGGGGAGGTACAAAGAGCAGGATGATCGCCGGCGGGGCTAACCTCGCAGACGGCTCCTCCACGCAGGAAGGGATTACGGAGGATGGCTTTACGCTGATTCCTCGCGGAGGTTTGGATAAGGAATCATTTTCGCTATCCAGTGAGGAACTTGGCTCGGGAGAGGTAAAGGTCAATGTCGCGGCCGACGGCGCACGCGATCTGCCTTACGCCCTCTTCGAGTTGATTTACGACCCGGCAAAATTCAATCCCGTGTCCGTTGATTTCGGTGAATTCTTCGGCACGGAAGAGCTTTTGACGGCCGGCATTACAACCGTGGCCGGCAACGTCGGTCTTGGCGTTGTTCCCATTCATTACGATCAGAAGGAGCCCGTTTCCGGTTCCGGCACGATCGTCACGGTCACGTTTGAAAAGTCGCCTTACAGGGAAGTAAGCATCGGCAGGGTCGAAGCTTTCCTGCCGCGTGAGAGCGACGTTCAAATCGAGGGATTGGACGTAAACGATCAGGTTGCCGCGGTCCCGCAGGACATCGTCAAGTTGAGATGGCGCGAAGTCCTGGTGGGCGACGGCGACAGGAGCGGCGAAGTCGGCATCTCCGACCTTACGCCGATCGCCATTAACTTCTTGGAAGTTCCTTCGTCTACGCCGGAATCCACGATTTTCGACTATGACCAAAGCGATGAAGTCGGCGTTTCCGACATTACGCCGATCGCTTTGAATTACCTTCAGACCGTCACCGGTTACAACGTTTATTACAGCCTTTCCGACGACAAGTCCAACCCGACGTTGGACGGATCCGTGGATAGGGCCACCGCTGATCCCGGCGCATCGCTTAACGCCGAGGGTTTCGGAACGTATGTTTACGACATCCAGAATTTCGCTCCGGAAGGCGAGTCGTACTGGTTCTTCGTTCGCGGCGTGGACGGCGAAGGCGAGTCCCCAGCTGAAAGCTCGGCCATCGAAGTGCCCGGCGGCGGCGGCACTCAAAATCCGCCGTTACTCCTCGGCTTCACGGTGACGATTGACAACCCGCTGCTTCCCGATACGATCACCGCGCATCTGAATCCCGATGGCGATCTTCTGGACGCAAACGGAGATCCGCTCGGCAATCTCGACTTCATCGCGAATGAGACTTACGACTTCAACCTCGTAAGCGGCGATGTTTCGGTGTACGACCCGGAACAGAGCCAGTATCTGCCCCCCGCGGAGATGTTCCCGAGCGATCCGCTCTGGAGAGCGGTTTGGAACAATGTCACGTGGACTTCCGTCGTTACTTCCGGTCATCCTGATGCTCCGCTTCAGGACTTCCCGTTCTCTGTCAGCCCCGGCCCGTCCACATCCGCGACCGCGGGAGCGGACGATCCGTTCACCGTGGAAGTATCTGCAAACATCGGCGGCCCCGGCGGCGAGACGATGAATCTCACCATCAACGTGGGCGCCGATCCCAACGCGCCTTACCTTGCGGATGTCACGCCCACCGAAGTTGATTTCATTGACTACAACACCCAGCTTGTCCGCATTTTCTGCAACATGAACGAGGGCGTCGGCGGCACCGACAACTACACGTTCACATTGATTCCGGCGTTGTCGTTCTGGCCGCCGGATGATCCGAATCCTCCCACCAGTCCGACCGAGGTCAGCCTCGTCGAAGGTGTGGATGAATTCGATCTCGACCTCGGCGAATTCGTGGTTGTGGACCAGCCCAACGCGGAATTCGGAACCGAGCAGGTAATCGTATTCAAGGTTCCCGCATCCGTCGGCTGGGGCGCATGGCGTTTCCGCGCCGGCAATACGCTGGGACATCTTTCGAGCATCAACCACCCGCCGGTGGACGGCACAGCGCCCACGGACCTACACCTGGTCACGACCAACCTGGGCGTAACCCCGATTCCGCTGCGCATCTATCCGGTGGTCGTGGACAGCGAAGGCAATCAGGGCGTACACCGCATCGTGGTCTTCCCCGAGAATCCGCGCGTCCAAAAATACCCGAACATCGTTGACCAGCAGCTCGACGCTTCCCGCTACAACCAGACCTGGGTACGCGAGGAGTTTGACTCCGAGGGCAACAAGTGCGGCTATTTCTTCCCGTGGATCGGCGATCCTCTCGATCCCGAAGCTCCTCCGCCCGAGCCGCATGCGCGCATCTACACCGAAGATCCATTTACGGGTCCCGGCGGCTCCTTCGTTCACAATCAGGCTGCCTGGGTGGCGACCACCCAGCTTGCGGAGCAGCAGGACAACCCCGGCCTGATATTCTGCACGGACTGGAGCGCCCGTACGTGGAACAGGCTCGTCATCGACACCACACAGCTGCCTGTTGACACCTATTACATCGCGGTGTTCGCGGCCGGCGGCGGCGGCTTCCCGGTCGGCGGCGCGACGTTCGTCAAGCAGGCCAATCCCGCACCGCCCAGCGGCGATCCGCCGGTGATCCACGCGATCGCGGACGCTGACATCGTGTTCGACCATGACCGCGACAACGTCAAGGATTCGCCTTGGCCCTTCATCGAGTACCCGGATGCGTTCGGTGTTACGTTCGATTGGGCGCAGAAGCAGGATCCGGCGCTGTTCATCGTGGCCGACTTTATTCAGCCCGATGTCGAATTTGACAGCACTACGCTCGACTATCACGATACTTCGGTCCAGCTCTTCAACGAGGAAGGCGGCTTGCCCGGCAACCCGGTTCAGCGCATCCTCGGCGGGTTGAATTACAGCCCGTCTCCCAACGCCGGCATATCCACTTTCAAGCCCTACGCGATTACTTCCGGCCCGCATATGGATCCGGGCGACCTGCCCGGCATCGGCGAGCCCGGCGCGCAGTTCACTGAAAACGATTCCGGCTGGATTGTATTCCCGCTGACGGAAATCAACCCGTTCATTCTGGACAACGGCCGCTGGTATGTCGGCGTGGCGATTTGGAATTACGGCGTCACTCCGCAATCCTGGGTGCCCAATCCCGCAGCCCCCTTTGCGATTCCGTTCTCGGTTGCCAATTACTCGGCAGGATAGTGTCGGCTTGAGCGGATTTTGAAGATTTGAACTTCCCCCCGGAGCGATCCGGGGGGATTTTTTTTTGCGTTTCCTAAATCGAAATTTACGGCGAAAGTTATGTGGGTTTCTTTGGGGCGCATCCGGCATCGCCTGGACGCAAAAAGCGGCCGCAGACTTGCGGAAGCTGAATTGTTGAGATTCGCTCGCCGACGGGGCGATAATGGATGCCCCTTACGCGCCTCGCTCCGGACGCGAAAAAGCGGCGCCTGCCCCTTCCCCTTGGGCCTTACCACCAGGCCCGGCAATTACCAGAAATGATTCCGAATGTCGCCGGGTACGCTCTTCAGGCGCCGCCGGACAAATCTTACCCAAACTGACGCTGCTTTCGCAACTGCTTTCCGCATTCGGAAGCAAAATCCGCAACAGACAACCCCGCCGCCTCGCTGTGAAAAGGATATTTGCCCGCGGTACGCAATTCTTATTGCGGGCTTGACAGCTCTTTTTCAAGCAATTCCCGAACCTTCGCGGCGTCAGCCGCTCCCTTCGTTTTCTTCATAACTTGGCCGACGAGAACCATTATCGCGTTCGTCTTTCCGGATTTGTAATCGGCGACCGGACGCGGATTTTCGGCGATGGCTTCGCTCACGGCCGCGGTCAACGCGTTTTCTCCGGCGGACTCCGCCGCTATGCCGGCGGATGAGATCAACGACTCGGCCGATGCGCCTTCCGCGGCCATTTTTTCGAAAATCAGTTTGGCCTGCGCGTTGTTTATTTTCCCGGCCGCCAGTGCGCCAAGCAGCGCCGCCGTTTCGCCGCGATCGGCAATAAAACGGTCTCCCAGCTCGGTTCTCCACCGGCTGATTTCGCCCAGCACCCAGTTCGCGACGAGCTTCGCGTCGGACACTTTTGCGGCCAGCGCCTCATACCATTCCAGGTTCGAGGGATTTCCCGCGATGTTGGCCGCGTCGTAATCCGACAAGCCGTCGCGCACCGCGAGCTTTTTTCGAATCGCGTACGCGGTGCGCTCCGCGAACGCGGCGGCTTCATTCAGCATCGCATCCGTCACAGAAAGCGGCGGCAGATCCGGCTCGTCGAAATAGCGATAGTCGTCCGCGGTTTCCTTCGTTCGCATCGCGACCGTCGCGCGCGCTCCCTCGTCCCAGCGCATGGTTTGGGCCAGTACGCGGCCTCCGCGCTCCCATTCTGCGGCCTGGCGCGCGATTTCGAATTCCACCGCCTTTTTTAACGTGGCGAATGAATTAAGATTTTTTAGCTCCACTTTCGCCCTAAGCTCGTCCGTGCCCGCCGGACGAACGCTGACGTTCGGCTCGCACCGCATCTGGCCAAGCTCCATGTTCGCACCGCTGACGCCGAGATATACGAGCGTCAGGCGCAGCTCTTCAAGGAATGACACAGCCTCGTCCGGCGTGCGGAAGCACGGCTCGGTGACGATTTCGAGAAGCGGGACTCCCGAGCGGTTGAAGTCCACGAGCGTGGAGCCGTCGGGCAGGTGGAACGACTTGCCAGTGTCCTCCTCCAGGTGCATCCGCACAAGCCGCGCTTCGCGCGTCTCCCAAGGCGACTTGCGCGATTCACGATGGAAGTAAGCCAGCGCACCGCCGGATGCCAGCGGTATTTCGTATTGGCTGATCTGATATCCCTTGGGGAGGTCGGGATAAAAATAGTTCTTTCGGGCGAATACGTTTTTGGGCGCGACGCGAGCGCGCGCGGCCGCGGCCAGCCGCAGCGCAAGCTCCACGCTTTTCCTGTTCAATACGGGAAGAGTGCCGGGATGCCCGAGGCAGACGGGACATACATACTTGTTCGCGTCCGCGGGATCGTTTGTGAAGATCGCGGGGCAGGAGCAGAACTGCTTTGCGGCAGTCGCTATCTGCACGTGGATTTCAAGGCCGATTACGGCTTCCCAGATTGTCTTGAGCGCTTCGGACATGACCCGCGCAGTATAGGGCATGCGGACGGCTAGCGCGAAGAAGGAACCGCGTCCAGAAGTTGGCAGCGCACCGAGCGTACGCCGCCGTAGAAGTCCGGCTTGAGCGCGACCGCTATGTCGTAGGGCGCGCCTTCCTTGAAGCGCGCGGCGATGTGGCTCATTCTGAATCCCACTGCCTTGAACCTGGTGCCTCCTTGTTCGATGTTGCAAACCAGCGTCGTGCCGTTTCGTCCGATCGCGCGCGGGGCTTCGATCATGCATTGCCGGAGTGCGAAAACGGGCGCGGGATTGCCTTCGCCCGTCGGCTCCAATCGCAGCAGGCTGTCAAGATCGACGGCCGCCATTTCGGCCGCGGATGCTTCGGCGTCAATCTGCAATTCTCCGTTGCCCGCAATTTGCTGCGCCGCCGCAATCGCGCCGCAAAACGCTTCCCTGAAGGCTTCGAGCGAATCAGGCGACAGCGAAATCCCGGCGGCCGAAGGATGCCCTCCGAACTTGTCCAGGTGCGCGGCGGAGGCCTCCAGCGCGGCGCGCAGGTCCCAGCCCGCGGGCGCGCGCGCGCTGCCGCGGATGCCTCCGTCCTCGCCATGCGCGCAAGAGAGCACGACCGCGGGTTTTCCGAAGGTTTCCGCGATTTGCGCCGCGACTATTCCAAGCACCCCGGCGTGCCAGTGCTCGCAGAAAAGCACATGAGCGGGCGCGCCGCGGTCTTCAGAAGCCATGCGAGCGGCTTCTTCGAAAACGCGCTCCTGAACCAGCTGGCGTTCCGAATTCAGCCCTTTGATTTGATGGGCGATTTGGCGCGCTTCGTCGGCGGACTTCGCTTCGAAAAGCGAAAATGCGAGCCGCGGAGAGAGCATTCTGCCGCACGCGTTCAGCGCGGGAATGACGCCGAAAGCAAGCTGCTCCGCGGTGGGCGCAGCGCCCGTTCCCACTCCGGTCGCTTCCAACAGGGCGCGCAGCCCCGGATTGGTCGTGTCCCACATTTGATCAATGCCGTGCCTGACGATAGCGCGGTTCACACCAATCAGCGCCATCGAATCCGCGATCGTCGCGAGCGCGACGATTTCAAGCCAACGGTTCGCGGCCTCGCCGCGATCGCGGCCGCGCTTCCAAAAAAGCTCCCCGGCGAGTCCGAGCGCAACTGCGGCGCCGCAGGGATTTGCCGCGGTGGATTCGCCGCCGCTCGTCGCGTTTTCCCGCAGAAGCGGATTAACTATGACGGTATCAGGAAGCGTATCGCCAAGAGTGTGGTGGTCGGTGATTACGATATCCAAACCCATGGCGCGCGCGGCCTCGACCTCCGCGATCGAGCCTATGCCGCAGTCCACGGTTACGACCATTCCGTAGCCGGCATTCTTTGCCCGCTCCAATGCGGCGACGGAAAGACCGTAGCCTTCCCCGAATCTGGACGGAAGGTAAACGTTAGACTTCGCCGCTAGCGTTTTGAGCGCTCCGAAAAGGACGGTGGACGCTGCTATCCCGTCAACGTCGTAATCGCCGTACACAAGTATCGGAGTGCGCGCATCCAGCGCCGAAAGCACGCGCGACGCGGCCTCCTCGAGATTGGGCAGCAGTCCGCGGATATCAATCAATTCCCGCGGCGGGTCCAAATACAAAGCTATTTCATCGGGATGGGCGAGATTTCTCGACAGAAGCGCGCGGGATATCGCGATTGGCAGTCCGAAGTCCGCAGAAACGCGCGCGGCTGACTCCGGATTTTGGCTTCTCACATTCCATGCGGCCACCGTTAACGGCGGCGCGCCTTGCCCTTTTTGGCGCGCTTGCGTTCACGCGCGGCTTCGTCTTCCGCGGCGGTTCCTTTTATTTGTTCATCCTGGACTTCGTCGCCGAATTCCGGCTCTATAGATTCGGCTTTCGACACCGCGGCTGCCGCCGCGGCGGGACGAGCGGGCTTGGTTTTGCGGTCGGCGGGCGCGGGCGATGAGGAAAATTCCGCCGCAGCGACGGATTTGGCCGTGCGGGCTTCTTCCTTTCCTCTAAACATTATGATGAGAGGCGTCGCGATGAAGATGGAGCTGTACGCCCCGCTGACGATACCGATGAGCATCGCGACAGCGAAATCGCGGATCGATTCGCCGCCGAAAAAGATCAGACCAAGAAGCATTATCACGACCGTAACAACGGTGTTGATGCTACGCGTCAGCGTTTGCGTGAGGGAGAGGTTGCATAGCTGATTGAATTCGAGCGTCGGGTACTTTTTCATGTTTTCGCGTATTCGGTCGTAAATAATAATCGTGTCGTTGATGGAGTATCCGATGATGGTGAGGATGACCGCGATGAAACTCTGGCTGATTTCAAGCTTCATCAGCGCGGCGCCCCCGAGCGTTATCATCACGTCGTGAAGCAGCGCCAGGATTGCAGAGATCGCGAACAGGAAGTTGCCGAACCGGAAGAAGATGTAAATCAATATCAGCGCGCTTCCTATGGCGAGCGCAACGATGGCTTTGTTTATCAACTCCTTGCCGACGGTCGGGCCCACGTAATCCTGGCTTTTCAGCTCGAAGCCTTCGAACTTCTCCTTCAGTTCCTCTTTCATTTTGACGAGGTTGTCTTCGCGCTGGGTGTTTTGCTGCTCCGGAGTGGCGGTCGGATCGAATTTTATGCGGGTTCGAATCTCGATGGAACGCGACAGACCGCCTTCCTGGACAACCTGGACTACGGGCTCTACCGAGGAGTACTTGGACGCGATGTCGAAAATTTCCTTGGAGGTGACGTCCTTGCCGACTGTTCCGGCGATCAAATCGCCGCCCGTGTAATCGATTCCGTAATTGAAGGGCGCGTTGATGTGGGGGTTGTTCTTGTTCATCACCATTCCGGCGACGCCTATGCCGATGACGACGAGGCTTATCGCGATCCACAGTGCCGAAAATTGGACGAACGGAATGGGCTTGATTTTAAGCGGGTCTCTTTCAATCACAACAGTGCTCCGTGTCCGGCGAGAGCGCCGGTGCTTGTTTGATCATTTTCAACTCACGCATACAGCTTCGGGTTGCGAACGCTGACAGAAATTTGTGTAAGGAAAAACCGGGTGACGAACACCGCGCTGAAGAACGAAATGAGGATTCCCAGAGTAAGCGTCACAGCAAATCCCTTGATTGGGCCGCTGCCGTAAATGTAAAGGACGACTGCAGCCAGGATTGTGGTCAGGTTTGCGTCGAATATGGCCACCCAAGCTCGCGCGAAGGCCGCCTCGACCGCGGCCGAAAGCGTTTTGCCCCACGCAAGCTCTTCTTTCAGCCGCTCGAAAATTAGGATGTTCGCGTCGATGGCCATACCGATGGACAGCAGGAATCCCGCGATGCCGGGCAGCGTAAGCGTCGCGTCGAACAGCGAAAGGTAACCGAGTACGAGAACGACATAAAGCAGCAGCGTGACGTCGCTGATTAGCCCGGGCAGCCTGTACAGAATGGCCATAAAAATGAGTATCACAAGGAAACCGAACGCACCGGCGATTTTGCTTGCTTCAAGCGATTCCCGGCCTAGCGTCGGCCCAACGATCCTGTTCTGAAGGATAACGACGGGAACGGGAAGGCGGCCGGCGTCAAGCTGGCGCGCAAGCAGGTCGGCGTCGTCCACCGTGAAATTGCCTTCGATTATTCCGCTGCCGCCCCAGATCGCCGAGCGAAAAACGGGATTCGAAATGACCTTTTTGTCCAGAAGGATCGCCATATGCTTGCCGACGTTCTCCGAGGAAATGCGGCCGAAAGTATCCGCGGCTTCCTTTTTGAATTCGAACGCGATAATCGGCTTGCCCGAATTCCACGCCATATCGGCCTGCTTCAAATCGTCCCCGGTCAGCACGACGTTGTACTTGCCGCTTGCTATGTCCTCAGAAAGGTCGGTGCCGTTTTCAAAAGATTCGACTCCGGTCAATACAAATTCGAGCAGAGCCGTCTGGCCGATAAGCTTGTTGAGCTTGTCGGGATCGTCCTCGCCCGGTACTTGAAGGCTGATCCGGTCGTCGCCTACGCGGTTGAGATTGATCTCTTTGATCCCCTGCGGATCGACGCGGTTTCTGATGACTTCCATCGCCCCCACCATCTGCTCATCGGTAACGGCGCCTTCGGTCGGCTGGGCCTGCAAAAGCACGTCGGCTCCGCCCTGCAAATCAAGTCCAAGGTTGAGTATCGGAAGCTGTTTGTAGTTGCGGTAAATAGGCTGTGCGAGCGCAAGCAGAAGCACAACGCCGATAATCACCCAGTTTTTAATTCGATCTTGCATTAAAGTCTCCGAACTGTGTTCGTGCGCCCGCCTCGGCAGCGAAGCCGACAGCGATACGAACTTAATATTGTAGCAAAGCCGGAGTCGTTTGAAAAGTGGCGCGCGTCGACATGGAATCTCACCGGCTGATACACTGCCAGTGGCTCTTGGAAACCGCCTATTGCAGCAGTTAAGCCGTCTGCGATACGAAACCTTGCCATGTTAGAATTTTCGAGTGAGCGTACCCCTGCGCTACCGTATCCGAAACTGGTTTTTAAGAATATTGGCCCGCTTGGCGATATTTCTTGTGTGTCTGGTGCCGGAGCGGGCGGCTTATGCCTTTGCGAGAGGCGTCGCAGCGCTGGCCGGAGCTGTTTTGGCGGGCCATGTGCGAATCGGGAAGGCAAACGTAGCGCTCGTATTGGGCACCGAAAGCGGCGCCGAGAGGGCAAGGATCGTCCGTGCTTCCCTTGTGAATCTGGCGTACACCATGATCGAGTTCATCCGGATGGGAAAGTATCCGGGCGAACGTGTAAAAGAAATGATCGTCGAGGAACGGGGCGGTGGCATCGCCGAGCTTCGACGGCTTTTGGAGGATGGCAAGGGATTAATCGGACTCGGAATGCACCTTGGAAACTGGGAGCTTTCCGGGGCGTACATAGCCTTGAGCGGCCTGCCGATGTACGCGGTTGGCAAGGAGCAGCGGGATCCTTATTTCACGAATCTGGCTTTTCCGTGGCGGGAAAGGCACGGTATCGTGAATATCTTCAGCGGCGCCAAACTGAATCCGAACATAGTCAGGGCGCTCAAAAACAACTGCGTGCTGGGGCTTTTGGCGGATCAAAACGGAGGGAAAACAGGGATATTCGCTCCGTTTTGCGGGATCGAGGCCAGCAACGTTGCGGGTCCGGCTGCCTTGCATCTCAAATTCGGAAGTCCGCTAGTGCCTATCGTTGCTTGGCGGATTTCGCCCGGCAAGCTGGTTTTCGAAGTCGGGCGGCCTGTGGAAACCGGAGATGTTTTGGCGGATGCGGCATCGCCCAATCCCTCTCTATCTCACGAGGAGCGGCTGCGGGAAGTGACCCGAAGAGTGAATTTGGCGTACGAGAAGCTGGTTCGGGAACATCCGGAGCAGTGGCTATGGATTCACAAAAGGTTCAAAACACGCCCGCCGGGCGAGCCGGATGTATATGCTCGTATGGCAGTAGGAGTGCGGTAGCGATTGCACACGAATTAAACTCCGGCGATTGTTAAGTCGGCCAAAATGGGTATAATGAAAGCGGTCGGCCGCGCGCGCGGCTGCGCTCTTGAGTTTTTGTTGATAATTGCGTATATTAGTCCCGCTTTTGGGATTAGTCACCGGGAGGCGACTGCCTGTCATGAAGGCTTCAACTCGTTTAAACTTGATTTGGTTTCTTACCCTGCTGGCCGGCGCGTTTTTGCTTTTGTTGGGATGCAACGGAGGCGATGGCAACGGCGGCGTAACCCCTCCGCCTGACGACGGGGGCGTTGTGGATCCCAGCCGGCCCAGCATATTCCGGCTGGTTCCCAACTCCGGCCCCGGCGGGACGGAGGTGATTGTTCAGGGAAGCAATTTCGGCGCCGAGAAGGGCACGTCGGTCGTAACTTTCAACGGTGTAACGCTCCAGGTTAAAACCGGAACCGACGGCAAACCGATGTGGAGCGACACCTCCATTACGGTAACGATTCCGACGGATGCGCGCACGGGCTTGATAGTGGTTACGAAAGGCGGAAAGCAAAGCTACGCGGGCAACAACGCGAAGTTCACGGTAACCGGCGGTACCGACCCGCTTCCCGCCGAAGGAGATCCCAGAATAACCGCCATTTCTCCATCTTCCGGGCCGCGCGGCAACACCCTGCAAGGCGATCCCTACACCGTCGTTTTGATCACCGGGGAGAATTTCGGAGAAAACCGGGGCTCTTCCACGGTGCGAATCGGCGGCGCGCTGTGCGACGTGGTGACAAAGTTCGATCCGATTAGCGGCGAATTCGAGGAGCTTTGGAGCAACTCGAACATAGAAGTCGCGGTGCCGATCGACGCTCCGCTGGGACCGCAGCCGGTGGTGGTCGAAGTGGGCGGCAAATCATCCAACACCGGATTTACGTTCACCGTCGAGGAGCAGCCGTCGACCGCAAGGTACGTAGAGCTTGCCAGCATCTCGCCCATGTCTGCTTCCGTCGGGGAAACCATATCCATCTATGGCAAAAACTTCGGCAACCAAATCGGCGCCAGTTATGTGACGTTCGACGGCAAGCGCGCACCGGTCGTTTCATGGTCGAACACTCTTGTCAAAGTCAACGTGCCGGACGGTGCCGAAACGGGAGAATTCAAAATCGTGGTAAACGAGATTTCGTATCCTCCCGGACCGTTCGATGACGCGCCTATGGATCCGGTGATATTTGTGGTCGTCGCCGACCCGGAGATAACGGGCGTTTCTCCCGTCAAAGTGATTCTCGGCGACAAGGTAACGCTGTTCGGGCAGCACTTCGGATACCAGCCCGGCAAAATCGATATATCAATGGGCGATTCGGCGACGATTGCCGCGTCGCAGTTCGATGGCAGCGACGCCAATTACTTTTGGTCGAATTCGCAAGTTACTTTCATAATGCCCCATACGCTGAAAGTGTCCGTCAATCCGGACGGCAGCTTCAAGCCGGGAAGCGTAAGGCTTACCACTTCCGACGGCAGGACTTCCCCCCAGCGGTCGATTTCGGTAAAGAATGCATTCGAAGGCGGATTGAAAGCCAGCTACAAATTCTTCGATCCTGTCTCGCAGATGAACGAATCCATTCCGACAACGGTTTACGCTGCCATAGCGGGTGTGCCCATTACTTTCGATGCTTTTGTGGTCGCAGGCGAGCCTTCGGCGTACACCTATGAATGGAATTTCGGCGACGGCGGAACGGGTACCGGGGCACAAACCGCTCATGCTTTCAGCGCTTCGGGTATTCCCGCGGGCGGATTCAAAGAATGCACGCCTACGGTTAAAATAACGCACACATCAAGCAAGAAAGTTTCGCTTTTCGTCGGGCATCCGCTCCAGATCGGAGGCTCTCAGGATACCGTGATTTCCAACATGGCTGTCACCAACGTACCCAACAACGAGCCTTCGTTCGATCCTCCGCTGAATTACGGCGGCATCGAAAGGCTGGGCCAGCCGAATCTCGGCAAGCGCATTGCCCATCTGGGCGACACCATCACGCTCAAGGGATTCAATTTCGGCGCAATTGAAGGGCGCGTCGAGATTGAGCGCCGCGACCAGCTTGGAACATTTTATTACGGCAACCTGGTTCTTTCGGGCGGTTACACTTGGAGCGACAACATCATCAACTTCTCCGTTTCCGAAATCAACGCCAACATGACGGGCAATGTTCGGGTGGAGCGCCTGGATATGGGTACCAAGAGCGTTAATTCCGTGCAGCTCGCGGTTGGGCCTCGTTTGTGGAATTCCGATCCGCCTTCACCTTCCGTTGTTGATGAAATAACCTTTTACACTTTCGATACGGAAGTCGTCGACAAGATTGACTGGCCGGGCGACGTCGCGCCGCGGAAAACCAGCCTGATCATTTCGATGCCGGGGCAGCCGCCGTTCATCGTTGAACCGGTGATAATATCCAACCTTTCGATTTCCTTCGACTTGAACAGCTGGAAGCCGGTTGACAACCTCGGAAGGCCGGTGGCGAAAACCCCAGGAACATGGTCGTTTTACATTTGGTCCAACGCGCTTGTGGACGGCAAAGCAACCGATCTGATCAACTCGGGGGTCATATCCCAGCCGTTTACGATTCCGATCAGCTGATCCGGATAAAGTGAATTGACAGCAAGCCCCGGTTACGGCCGGGGCTTTTTTTTTATGCGAGCGCTATTGGAAAATCAGCCGTGATAGTCCGGGGGGATTATCCCGCTGCGGCCAGGCAGGATCAGCGACCAATTTCCTTTTTGGAGCGTTTTTTGCGCTCTTCGTCCAAGAAGCCCGCAAAGGCGCTGCCTTTGTCGCAACAGCATCCGCTTCCGCCCCCGCAGCCGGATTTCAGATGAGTTGCAACGAAAAGCCTTCCCGCAGCCACTATAGCGGCGAAAAGCACAACACCCAGAATGGCATTCTCAAAAAACATGATTTCAAGGTCTCAATGGGCTTCAATCATCAGTTAAATCCAAGAAGCTTTCCGCCCTGATAAAACGCGAGGCTGACTCCGTAAGCAAGAACTGTGGTGTATGTCGCGGCGAAAAGAAACCACTTTCCGCTTGACAGTTCCTTCCGTTGAACTGCAAGCGTGGCCACGCAGGGAATGTACAGCAGCACGAAAAGAACGAGCGACAGCATTGAAAGCGGAGTGTACGCCTTGGCGCCGGAGGGCAGCGTCGCTTCTCGAAGAGCCGAACGTAGCCCTTCCCCCCCCTTGCCATTATCCGCAACGTTGAAAATCACGCCCATTGTAGATACGACGATTTCCTTGGCGAGAACTCCGCCGATCAAGGCGATTCCAATCCGCCAGTCGAAACCGAGCGGGGAAAGGGCTGGTTCAAGCCAGTGCCCGATCTTCCCGGCAATGCTGTTGTTCAGGTTCACGTGCGCGTTATTTGTTTCGAGCGCGGCGATTTCCGCGTCGCGGGCCGCTTCAAGCGATGCTACTTCGGTTTCCGCCGCCGACGCGATGCGGGCATCGTACATGGCCGCGATCGCAGCCGCGCCTGCTTCCGTCTCGCTTTTTGTCACGGTGACGGGGAAGTTCATCGCGTACCAAACCAAGACGGCACCCACGAGAATGAATGTGAACGCCTTTTTGATGTAATGCCTGGTATTCATCCACGCATGCGTCACGACGCCGCGCAAGGTGGGTGCAAGATAAGGCGGCAGCTCCAGGATCATCGGGCTGGTGGCGCCCTTAAACAAAAGGGTGCGAATCAACTTCGCAAGACCCAGCGTGAAAATCGCGCTCGCGATATAAATCGACCACAGTATACCGCCCGCAATTTTCGCCGGAAAGAACGCCCCGATCAAAAGCAGATAAACGGGCAACCTTGCGCTGCAGGTAACGAGGGGAATTACAAGAATTGAAATCAGCCTGTCCCGCCTGTCTTCAAGCACACGCGTCGCCATGATCGCGGGCACGTTGCATCCGAAGCCCATAATTATGGGCACGAACGCCTTTCCGGGCAGGCCGATGCGGGACATTATGCGCTCCATTATGAACGCCGCACGCGCCAAGTAGCCGCTGTCTTCCAGCAGGGCGATACCCGCGAAAAGGAAGAAGATATTTGGAACAAAAACGAGGACGGCTCCGACGCCTCCGATGACTCCGTCCACGGCTAGCGATTCCAAAAGCCCTCCGCCGAATCGTCCCGCAAGCGCGCCCGAAAGCCAGCCGAATGCCGTTTCGATCCATCCGACGAACGGCTCGGCCGCGACGAACACGCCGGTGAAAAGCGCCCACATAACCGCAAGGAAAATCGGAATCCCCGCAATCGGATGTGTAAGGAAATTGTCGAGCCTGTCCGAAAGGGATTTGACGTCCCGCCTTACCTTTTTCAATACTTGGCGGACAATGCCGCTTATAAAGCCGTATCTGCGTTGAGCGAGCGTGACTTCATATCCTTCACCCAGCGCCACTCGAAGCCTTTTCCGCGATTCCTCAAGCGCCGAAAGGACGGCCTTTGAATTCGCATGATGCTTTACAGCAAGCTCAACTTCGCGGTCGCCTTCCAGCAACTTGACGGCGGCCCAGCGCGCGCGCGGCCCCGAAAACGCGGGATCGCCGGCCAGCGTTTCCGCAATCGTTTCGATTTCGGCGTTCGCGTGCCGCCCGTAATCAATCTTGATGGCCCGCTGCTCGATTTTGCCCGCGTGCTCCGAAATCACGGATTGAAGCTCGCGCAGTCCCTTTCCATTGCGGGCCGACGTAGGCACCACGGGTACGCCGAGAAGTCTGGACATCAGATCGCAATCTATCCTGATTCCGTCCGCTTCGGCTCGATCCATCATATTCAGGCAAATTACAAGCGGGACGCCGAGTTCCATCAACTGGACGGTCAAAAACAGATTGCGATCCAAATTGCCCGCATCGAGAATGTCAACAACAAGATCGGGAGCCGTGTCGAGCAGGAATTTGCGTGCAACCAGCTCTTCCTGGCTGAATGCGGTCAGGCTGTAGGTTCCCGGCAGGTCTATGGCAATCGCGGATTTTCCGCAAACTTTCAGCCTTCCGGCGCGCGCCTCGACCGTCACCCCCGGAAAATTGCCAATGCTCTGGTGCGAGCCTGTAAGTTCGTTGAATACGGTGGATTTGCCGGTGTTCGGGGCGCCCGCAATAGCGATCGTCAACTCACTTCCGGTTTTTCCGAAAACGTGCATGTCGGCGGAAACTAGACAGCCATCTCCCCCCGCATTTCCGCCGCTTCGTTGGGCTCAAAAGTACTCCGGCCATCCAACGCGCTGGTCAAGACATTCATGCAGATGGATTTGGCCAGGCCTAATCTCGTATTGTCTATTTCCAGCAACAGCGGGCCGTTACCCGGGGAGTTTCTGAGCATTTTCACCTTTTTTCCCGGCATCAGACCGAATGCGGCAAGTCTTAACGCGATGCCCGGCGGCCCTTTGACGTCCTTGATTACGACCGATACGCCCTCGGAAACCGCCGCGAGGGGGGCGAAAATATTGATCGGCAGCTCCCCACCGGTTAAATCGGTTGTCCCTTCCAACGGAAAGTCAGAGGATTCACTCCCCGGTAACAGCGCGCCAAGGCGGGCATCCGCGTGTTTGCAGCCTCTGATTCGGGCGTGCCTGCAACGGTTTCGACCAGAAAAGAACATTTCGGCTCCGAGCTTATTGAGACTCAGTCTCAATTAATCTTATCCTTGCCTGCGTTGAACGTCAATCAGGCTCTTGTTTGGGCGTCAAATATCCGGCTTGTGAATTGGATATCAAAAGCCAAAAATAAAACAAGTATGCAATTGCGATGACGGAATCGAGGTTAGTCGAGCATTTCAACCAGCGCACGCGTATCCGATTTCGATGCAGTGATTGCATTTTCAAGCGCGGAGCCGCCGTATTCGGTTGAAATCGAATTCGCGGAGTCGGCGATCGCCCTGCCGACCGCTTTAGGATCAAAGCCATCGCTTTGAAAGCACTGTTTGTTGAATGAATTGGCGAAGGATTCCACCTTGGGATCGTAGCTGATCGCAACAAACGGCTTTGCTCTTAGAGCGGAAACCACGCATCCATGGAGTCGGAAGGAAAGCACCGCTGCGGCTCCGTCAAATGCGGCGAACGCGGAAAGCGGATTATCTGTTTCAGCGGTTATCATTTCCCCGCCGACCCGGCTTATCAGCTTTCTGCAAAGCTCGGAATCACGTCCCTTGTGCATGGCGAAAAACCGGTATATCGGCTTCCCGGTTTCGAATAAGTTTCCCGCGTAAATCAACGCCGTGGATAGCTGCGTCAGTTGGATTTCCGGATTGCCTGTTTCCCTCGGGCAGACAAGTATCACCGGTTCTTGTTTGGCGCCGCGTGCGATTTGACCTCTTTCATCGGGGCGGAGCGCGGAGCCGAGCGAGAAGGCGAAATCCGCGGTAACCTCGATTTTGGCTTTCGGACCCAACAAGGATGCAAGCAATTCTTTGCTGGCTTCATCCCTTACCGATATCCGATAAGCGCGCCGCAAAATGCGCGAACACGCGAGCCTCCCGATTTGGCTTTTAATCGGGCCTATCCCCTGCGCCAGCAAAAGCACGGGCTTTCCCAGCAATTGCGCCAGCCTGACGATGTTCAAATAGTATAAGAGGCTTTTCAGGCTGGTGGAATCCTGCAACAATCCTCCTCCGGGGGCGCATACAATATCCGACTGCCGTACGGCTTTATTGACCTCGGAAAGCTTGAGCCGCGGTATGAATGTCGCCGGAACCGGAAACTTTGGATATGGCTTTGTGGAAAGCACGGACAATTCGGCTTTTCCGGTTTCGATATGCTTTGCCAAACCGAGGGCGGCCGACCAGAGCAACAAGTCGTCTCCGTAATTGTCTTCGCCGAAGTAGCCGAACAAAAGCACTTTGCGCACGTGTGGATTATATGGCATAAACAAGGATGCCTCCCGCAATTCCAGACTTGGTGGAATTGGAACTTGGGCCTGTGATATGATTTATGTTCATTTCAGTTTTGAGAGGAACCGCGTGTATCGCAAGATTTTGATTTTGACGATTTTCATTTCGGCTGCTGCTATCGCTTCTTGCAACGGCCCGTCAACCGGCGGCTCGTCCGGCCTCACCGGAAGCAATCCGGAGCTTGTTGCTATCGTGGGGGATAGCCAGCTCAAGATTGGAGACCTGGTGGAAGACCAAGGCTTCAGGGATGCAGTGCAGCAGAAGGTTTTCGAGTATATGCTCAAGGACAAGCTTGCAAGAGAGCATAAAGCGCTTACTCAGGAGGATTACGATGAAGGGCTAAAGAAGCTTAAAGCGCGATTCGGAACTCCGGAGGAATTTGAACAACAGCTCAAGATGATGGGGCAAACCGAAGAGGACGTAAAAAGGCAAATGACAATCAGCTTCGCGATGGAGAAGCTGCTCAGGGACAGGATTGTAATTTCAGACGAGGATTTGCGGGATTACTTCGATACGCAGCACCAGATGGTTATTCAAAAGCATGGCGCCAACGCGAGGCTGACCCAGGAAGAGACCGAAAAGCTGACTTTCGAAGACGTCAAGGAAACCGCGAGGAATATGCTTTTCGACGAGCGTGCCAGTACGGAAGGCCAGACCGTGATCAAGGAAATCGTCCTCGAGTACAAGGGCAAGATCAAGCTGATGGGTCCTTTCCAAAATTTGAAATTCAACTGGACGCGTTATACCGGAGAAGAGGAAACGCCGCCGCCGCCGCCGCCCGCGGCTGCCGAGGATTCCGATTCGGACAAGCAACAATCGGAAGGCGAATCCGCGGACGAATCGGCCAAGGCGGACTCGGAAGCCGGCGGAGATACCGAGGCCGCCGATGAAAAGCAGCCGGAGGGCTAGATTGGGGAATTAAGCCTTTTGCTTTCGACTTAGCCGGGCGAACGGCCAATCTGTATTCCAGCGGCAACAGTCCGGATTGCGGAATGCAAATCCCCGGAATGGAGGCGAAATGAAAAAAAGCAAGTCCTTGGTATTCGCCATAGTTGCGGTTGTGGCGGTGGCGTTTGTCGCGTACCTGTTGTATCCGGCCGGAAAAAACGAATCGGCGACAAGTCCTGACTCAATGCTCCGTGGAGGAACAGGTGCGGTCAGCAAGCAAAAGGGCAAGCCCGTCGCGGTGGTAGAAGGAATTCAAATCCTTTCCGGCGAATTGGATGCGAGAACCGAACGCGAGCTGAATGACCTGGCCAACGCCGGGATGACCGTGACCGAAGAAATGAAAGTTCAAACCCGCCGCGAGCAGTTCGCCAAGATGGTCGTGGGCGTAGTCATAGACGTCCAGGCCAAAAAACTTGGCGTTGAATCAACGGACGAACAAGTAGATGCTGAAGTTAAGCAGATTATCGGCAAATTCGGCGGCGAGGAGGAGCTTTTGGCTGCCCTCGGGAGCATGGGAATGGCTCATGGAATAGGCTCGATCGAGGAATTTAAAAAGTGGAAAAAAAGCGACTTGAATAAAGTCGCCTTGATCGAAAAGGTCGGCGCCGACGTCACCGTGGACGAGGCCGCGCTTAAGCTTCAGTTCGCTCAATTGATGAAGGAATACGAGGCGTCAAGAGACGCCGGCAAGCCCGCGTTTCTTCCCGCTGGCAGTGAAGAGGAATTCATCGAGCGGGAGTTGATGCAAAAGCGGCTTGTGAAATTCGACAAGTTCATTGACGAAGCGTTGTTGGCGGCAGAGGTCAAAATCCTGTCCCCTGATTTGGAAGGCGCAATCGAGGAGTACGCAAAGTCCGAGCCGCCGAAACCGAATCCGCACGGCGGCGGACCGATGTCCGCTCACGGCGGCGGCGGAATGCCTGACCCGCACGGCGGCGGGGGAATGGCGAATCCGCACGGCGGAATGCCCCCCGGTCATCCTCCTGCGGACGGAAAATCCGGGAAAGGCTCGGGCGCTTGACAAGCCGACGGCGGCTTTAGGATAGATTTAGCAAACAACTTGTATTTGGCTAAATGACGCTTATGCGCGCCGGCTCTCCGGAAGCTGATGTTAATATGCCAGCGACTGTCTTACTTCGGAGGACTTCATGGCTCGCTGGGCGTATCTATTCGAGGATGCGGAAGGCACGAACAAGGACAAGTTCGGCGGCAAGGGCGCGAACCTTGCGTCGATGGTGGCGCTTGGGCTGCCTATCCCGCCGGGATTCATTATCACCACCGACTGCTGCAGGGAATATTACCGAGGCGGCGAAGTGTGCCCGGAAGGGTTGATTGATGAAGTAAAGGAACGCGTCAACGAACTTGAGCAAAAGACCGGACGCGTATTCGGCGGCTCGAAGAATCCGCTTCTGGTAAGCGTGCGCAGCGGAGCGAAGTTCAGCATGCCGGGGATGATGGATACGATTCTGAATCTCGGACTGAATTCGAAGACCGTCGAGGCGCTGGCCGCGGAAACCGGCAACAAACGGTTCGTCCTGGACTCGCAGCGTAGGTTCATTCAGATTTTCTCCGACGTCGTGCTGGGAATCCACGTCCGGATTTTCGACGACCTGATCGAGGCGATGAAGGAGAAGCACAAGCTCCATTTCGACCACGAGCTGACGGCGGAGCATCTTTCGAAGCTGATAGAGCAGTATCGTGATGCTCTTGCAAATCACGGCGCGGCGATTCCGGAAGACCCGTTCGAGCAGCTCGAAATGGCGATAATCGCGGTCTTCCGAAGCTGGAACAGCCCGCGCGCGATCGCGTACCGCAAGCTGAACCGCATCCCGCACGATCTCGGCACCGCGGTCAACGTGCAGGCGATGGTGTTCGGAAACATGGGAGACGACTGCGGAACCGGAGTCGCGTTCAGCCGCAACAAGAACACCGGCGACAAGGGGCTTTTCGGCGATTTCCTGGTGAATGCGCAGGGCGAGGACGTGGTCGCGGGCATCCGCACGCCGATAAACATCAGCAAGCTGCGCGAGGTTTTTCCGAAGCAGGCGAAGCAGCTTGAGGAGATAGCGAAGAAGCTTGAGAAGCACTACCGCGACATGCAGGATCTGGAATTCACGATCGAGCGCGGGAAGCTTTACATACTGCAGACGCGTAGCGGCAAGCGCAGCCCGCTTGCGGCGGTCAAAATCGCGGTGGACATGGTGCGCGAAGGACTCATCACCAGGCGCGAGGCGCTGATGCGCGTCGATGCGGAAGTCATGCGCACAATGCTGCTGCCGCAGATCGACTACTCGAAAAATCCGCGGCCTGTGGCATCGGGCGTGGATGCAAGTCCCGGCGCGGCGAAAGGCAAAATCGCGTTCACCGCGGACGAGGCCGTCGAACGGGCGGGGAAAGGCGAAAAGATAATCCTCGTGCGGGCGGAAACGACGCCGGAGGATATCCACGGAATGGCGGCGGCGCAGGGAATCCTTACGTCGCGCGGAGGCAAAACAAGCCATGCAGCGGTCGTAGCCGGGGGGATGGGCAAGCCGTGCGTCGCGGGCTGCGGGGATATCAAAATCGATGAACAAGCGCGCAAGGTTTACGTCGCAAACCACACGCTTACGGATAAAGATACTCTGACGATTGACGGGACGACGGGAAAGGTTTTTGCCGGCGAAGTAGCGGTGATTCCCGCGGGCATCGGGAGCGAATTCAAAGAATTTCTGTCCTGGGCGGACGCGGAGCGCAAGATAAAAATCCGTACGAACGCGGACACGCCCAAAGACGCGACGCAGGCGATCGAGTTCGGCGCGGAAGGCATAGGACTATGCCGCACCGAGCATATGTTCTTTGACGAGGAGCGCATCCCGTTTGTCCAGTCGATGATCCTTTCGGACACGCCGGAAGAGCGCGAAAAGTGGTTGGCGAAACTGCTCGAATACCAGCGCGATGATTTCATGGGCATATTCAAGGCGATGAAGGGCTATCCTGTGACGATCCGGCTTTTGGATCCGCCGCTTCACGAGTTCCTGCCGAGCGAGGAAGCCGCGCTCGAAAAAGTAATAAAGAATTTCACCGCGGGCATTATGGATAAATCCGAGCGCGCGGCAAAAGAATCGCACCTTCGCGCGCGGGTGAAGTCCATGCACGAGGCGAATCCGATGCTGGGATTCCGCGGTTGCCGGCTGGGAATAATCTATCCGGAAATCAACCGGATGCAGGTGCGGGCCATAATCGAAGCCGCGATCGAAGTGGAAAAGAAAGGACAATCAACACGCGTAGAGATAATGATCCCGCTAATCGGGAGCATAAGCGAACTTGAACGCGTCGAGAAAGACCTGCGGGCGGTTGCCGAGGCCGTCATGAAGGAAAAGGGAAGGCGCATTGATTACCTGTTCGGCACGATGATCGAAGTGCCGCGCGCGGCTCTGACCTCGGACGAAATCGCAAGGTCCGCGGAGTTTTTCAGCTTTGGAACCAACGACTTGACGCAGATGACGCTGGGTATCAGCCGCGACGATGCCGAGGAGAAGTTTTTAAGGCTGTACGTGGATATGGGGCTTTACCCCGTCAATCCGTTCGCGGAGCTTGATTTCGCCGGGGTCGGCAAGCTGGTGAAGATGTCGATCGAGCTGGGCAGGCAGACGCGCCCCACGCTTAAGGTCGGCATCTGCGGCGAGCATGGCGGCAATCCCGCTACGGTAGAATTTTGCCATCGCGTCGGGATGGATTACGTTTCATGCAGCCCATATAGAGTGCCGACGGCAAGATTGGCGGCTGCCCAAGCCGTCCTGCGGGATATGGGGTATAAATAGGCGCGCTTTAAAGCATAATCAAGAAACGTTATTATGCTTGCGGGCGAGGAATGCAGGTAGATCTCGCCGGTATTCTTTCAAGGAGGCCGAACATGACCACGATTGCGCAGGTAACCGCCCGCGAAGTCCTCGACTCGCGCGGCAATCCCACCGTCGAAGTGGACGTTTTTCTGGAAGACGGCACGCTTGGCCGCGCCATCGCACCATCCGGCGCATCCACGGGCAGCCACGAAGCCGTCGAACTTCGCGACGGCGATAAGGGGCGGTACGGCGGGAAGGGCGTCAAAACCGCGGTGGACAACGTCCGCGACAAGATTGCGCCGGAATTGATCGGTTGCGACGCGACGAACCAGCGCGAGGTTGACTACATCCTCCGCGAGATAGACGGTACGCCCAACAAAGCGCAATTGGGAGCGAACGCCACGATAGCGACTTCGCTAGCGGTCGCGCGCGCGGCGTCCAACTTTATCGGAATCCCGCTTTTCCAGTATCTCGGCGGGCCGAATGCGCATGTACTGCCCGTACCGATGATGAACGTGATGAACGGCGGGAAGCACGGCGACAACAACGTGGACTTCCAAGAGTTCATGATCGTTCCCGTAGGTGCGCCGAGCTTTTCCGAGGCATTGCGGTTTTGTGCCGAAACCTACCACTCGCTCAAGAAAGTGCTTTCAGGCAAAGGTTACGCGACGAACGTCGGCGACGAGGGCGGCTTTGCGCCGAATCTGAAGTCCAACGCCGAGGCAATCGAATGCATCCTTGAAGGCATCGAAAAAGCCGGCTACGTGGCGGGCCAGGATATTTCGATTGCGCTCGACCCGGCAGCAAGCGAAATTTACCACGACGGCAAATACGTTCTCGAAGGCGAGGGCGGCAAAAAGCTGTCCACAGACGAAATGGTGGATTTCTGGGCGGACTGGGCAGCCAAATATCCAATCCTGTCAATCGAGGACGGTTTCGCCGAAGACGATTGGGAAGGCTTTGAAAAGCTGGTAAAGCGGATCGGCGGCGAAATCCAGATCGTCGGCGACGACCTGTTCGTGACGAACACCGAGCGTCTTTCGGAAGGAATCCAGCGCGCCGCGGCCAACGCAATATTGGTCAAGGTGAACCAGATCGGGACGCTGACCGAGACTGCGGAATGCGTCGAAATGGCCCACAAGGCGGGATTCAAGGCCGTCATCAGCCACCGCTCCGGCGAAACCGAGGACACTACGATCGCGCACCTGACCGTCGCCTGGAACACGGGGCAGATCAAGACCGGCGCGCCCTGCCGCACCGACCGCATCGCAAAGTACAACGAGCTGCTGCGCATCGAGGAAATGCTGGGGATTCAGGGCAAGTACTTGGGCGACAAGGCGTTCTAAAGAAAAAAAAAATAGGGACGCCTTTCGGCGTCCCCTAGGTGGGTCGAGTTGGATTAGCCCGGCAGGTGACCCAGCACTGCGGGCCGAGGCTCAGCCTGACTAGGCCTCGCCCACCTCGCTCGTACAGTCATGCATCTACTGGATCACCTCCTTTATGAGCTGGAGGCAATTATACCCAGGTTTCATGCAAGTTGTCAACATCGGCCAACACTCTTGCGCCGACGAATGTTTACAGCGTTGCTCCGCCGCCCTGATTGTGCCCGCCCGGAACGTCTATTTCTTCCGCGGAATGTGCGGGCTGGGGCCGGTCGGTCCCGATTGCGCTCGTGCAAGATGCAGCTGCAAGCGAAACAGCGAATACCAGGACTGTAATTCCAATTATTAGGCGCATTCGAATCTCCTTATGAGTTGGTTGATTCGCGCCATTCGGATTGCCGCAATACATTCCGTTTGGCGACGCCGGAATTCTGAATGAGCGTTGTCAGTCCTGTTTGCGGCTTCGGTTAGGCTTTGATTAACATCGGTATTGCCGCTTCAGCGCAACAATCAAATGCCGCTGTTATCTGTTTCCCAAGTGGTATGCCGGATTGCTTTGATTGTCCTCTTCGAGGATCTTTATGCCGGGCAGTTCCTTTCCTTCGACGAACTCCAGGCTGGCGCCGCCGCCGGTGGAGATGTGCGAGATTTTATCCGCAACGCCGGATTGCTTAACCGCCATCGCGCTTTCGCCTCCGCCGACCACGGTTGTGGCATGAAGGGCGGCAAGGGCGAATGCAATCGCATTGGTACCGTCCGCGAAGGCGGGCTTTTCGAAAACGCCCATCGGACCGTTCCAGAAAACGGTTTTGGCGGATTCTAGCCCCTTTGCGCATGCCTGTCTTGTGAGGGGACCGATGTCCACGCCGATATCCGTCGCGCCCAGCGCATCCAGCGGTTTGGCTTCAATACGGGTAGGCTTTTCGATATCGTCGGTTACCACGATATCTTTCGGCAGGTGTATAGTCCGGCCAAGTTGATTCGCTTTTTCCAGCATCGCTTTGGCGAGGCCGACGCGCTCGAACTCCACAAGCGATTTTCCCGTTTCGTAGCCGAGCGCCTTGGCGAACGTAAATGCCATGGCGCCGCCGATATAAATCTCGTCCGCCAGCTCGATCATGCGATCTATTACGTCCAACTTTCCGCTTATCTTTGCGCCGCCAAGTACCACGTGGAACGGTCTGTCCGGGCTTTCCGCAACCTTGCTCAAGAACTGCACTTCCCGCTGCACGAGGTAACCTGCGTACGCGGGGCGGAAATGAGCAATGCCTTCAGTCGAGGAATGGGCGCGATGGCAGCTTCCAAACGCGTCGTTCACGAAATGGCTGCACAGCGCCGCAAGCGCCATCGAAAAAAGCGGCTGGTTCTTTTCCTCTTCGCGGTAAAACCTTGTGTTTTCGAGAAGCAGTATGGTGTTCGATTCAACTGAATTGAGTTCGGAGATAACCTTGTAACCGATGCAGTCGTTTACGAACCTTACCGAAACCGGGGGCGCTCCACGGTTGGCAAGCTCTTTGTCCAGCAATCTTTCAAGAACGGGCGCAACCGGAGCAAGCGAAAACGCGGGATCCGGCCCGTCTTTGGGCCTGCCCAAATGAGAGCAGAGCATCACTTTGGCCTTTTCCTCGATAAGCGTGGCGATGGTCGGAACGCTTTCGCGTATCCGCGTGTCGTCCGCCACGTGGCCGTCTTTCAGCGGCACGTTGAAGTCCGCCCTGACAAGCACCCTCGCTCCTCGTAGCGGTGCATCTTGAAATTTTCTAAGCTTCATTTCTCTTTCTCCCGCGCCGCGAATCCGCCCGGCGCGATTTTGAACTTGTTATTGCCACTTCGCTCCGACATCGAAAAGGCGAACGTACTCGTCGGTCGCCTGCCTGTCGGTGAGGCCGGCCAGGTAATCGGCGATAACTCGAAGCGGTTCCTCGTTTCGCTTTTCGCCGGCTTCCCGGTAACGCAAGTATACATTGGGCGGCAGCAATTGCGGTGTCGAAGCGAACGTTTCGAACATTTTCCTAAGTATGGTCTTGCCTTTGTTCGTTAGCCTTAAAACGCGGTAGTTGCTGTAAAAATGCTCATACAAGAACTTGCCGAGCTCCGCGTCGGCCGACTTTATTTCGTTGCTGAACGCTATGAGCACTCCGGGATACGCCCTAACCACATCTACCGAATCCGCTCCGGCCGCCCTAATCCGCGACGACGATTCCGCAAGCACATCCGCAACCATTATGTCAATCAGGTGCCTCGATAGTTGCGCCATGCGCACCTCGCCTTCGGTATTGGCCAGCCTTTCCTTGAGCATCTTCCAAATTTCAAGCCCGGAGGCATCGAGCGTGTTTTCGCCGAAAATGCCGGAGGAAAGCCCGTCTTCCAGATCGTGGCTGCGATATGCGATGGAGTCCGCAACCGACGCCGCCTGCGCTTCGAGTGTCGGCATTTTGCCGGGCAAAAACTCGTGATGAGCGATTTTGTCGTATTCCGTATCGTGCTTCTCAAGCCCCTCCAATGTTTCGAGCGTCAGGTTTAGCCCCGGAAAGTCCGGATAGCGCATTTCGAGCTGCCGGACTATGCGAAGCCCGTGCACGTTGTGGTTGAAGCTGCGGACAAGCTCATGAAGTATGTCCTCGCCTGCGTGGCCGAACGGCGGATGGCCGAGGTCGTGCGCAAGCGCGATAGCGGTTCCCAAATCCTCGTTCAATCCAAGCGCGCGGCAGATTGATGTTGTTATTTGAGAGACTTCGAGAGTGTGCGTGAGCCGGTTTCGGGCGGTTTCGTAGCCCTCGCCGAAGGTAAACACCTGCGTTTTGAATTCGAGCTTTCGGAACGCCTGGCAATGCGTGATCCGGTGCCAGTCGCGCTGGAAGTGCGTCCGATGGCGCGGCGGCGGCTCTTCGTGTTCCCTTCCCGCGGTGTCGCCCGACTTCATCGCGAACGGCGCAAGCCCCGCGCGCTCCGCGCTTTCAAGCTGCGCGCGCAGCCTAAGCAGCGAAGCGTCAGGCTTTTGGGTAACTTCCATCGTTCCTCCGGTCGAGCGTCGCGGCCATTTTAGCACGAAGCGGCGGCCCCGCCTGTATAATTGCGGCGTGTACGAGCTTCGGACGCACGGCCTTAGGAAGGTATACCGGAGCGTCCTTTTTTCGCGGGCGCGGCCCGTCACCGCCGTGGATTCGGTTGATCTTTCGGTGGAAGCCGGTGAAATATACGGATTTCTCGGCCCGAACGGCGCCGGCAAGACTACGACCATCAAAATGATTCTCGGTCTTGTCAGGCCGAGCGCCGGTAGCATGGAATTCCCCGGCGGAATCGTACGAAAGGACGGGCGGACGCGCATCGGTGCGGTCCTGGAAGGCAGCCGCAACGTATATATGCGGCTGTCGGTAATCGAAAATCTCGCTTACTTCGCCGCGCTGCGCGGGATGCGCGCGCGCGATGCGCGCACACGCTCGGCCGCGCTGTTGGAGCGATACGGCCTGGCAGAAAAGGCGAAGGCCACCGCGCAAACGCTGTCCCGCGGAATGCAGCAGAAGCTCGCGGTCGCGGTCGCGCTGGTGCACGATCCGGATATTCTGCTATTGGACGAGCCGACGCTGGGTTTGGACGTCGCCACCGCGCGCGATATCCAGTGGCAACTCAAGGAGTTGGCGCACCGCGAAGGCAAGTGCATCCTTCTCACGACGCATCAAATGGAGCTTGCCGAAGCCGTCTGCGACCGCGTCGGGATAATCAACAAAGGGAAGCTTGTCGCCGAAGACACCGTCGAAGGGTTGACCGGCGTTTTCCGGCGCGAGGATTACGAATTCGAAGTGCCGGTGCACTATCGTGAACAGGTCGAGCGGGCGCTGTTCGGATTGCCGTTCGATTACCGTGAAACCCGGCGGCCCGGAAGGCTAGCCATCCGGGTGCGTCTCGGCCCGGACTCGAATGTGGCAAGGCTTGTCCGCCTGCTGGAAGGGCAGGGCGTTGTTCCGGAGCGGCTTTCGGAAGTATCGCCGCGGTTGGAAGACGTTTTCCTCAGCTACACGAGCGGCAAACCTTCGGACAAGGCGGGTGAGGCAAAGTGACCTCGCTCGGATACATCGCGCGGCTTTTTTCGTCCGAGTTCGTCCGGCGGTTCTGGATGGTCGTTCGCTATCCGGTGGATTACCTGGCAGGCGTAATCATCCTTTACCTGCTGTTTTTCGGCATCTTCACCGGCGTAAGCGCCAATATGGGCGGCGCGCCGGGCCTGGATTCGACGATAGACGGAATGGTGATCGGCGCGGCGATGTGGCTGTTCACAATAGCGGTGTTCAATCAAATCCGCGTCGTCCTCGAAATGGAGGCGATGGCGGGCACGCTGGAGCAGCTTTTCCTCGCTCCCGTCCGGTTCGTGAATCTTATGCTGGTGCGCTCGGTAGTCGGCTATTTTTATTCGCTTGTCGCGACCGCAATTCTGCTTTTTTTAATAATGGCGACAACCGGACGCTGGCTGTCTTTCGACGTGCTGCCCGCGCTTCTGGTCGTGACGCTCGCGATGGTGGGCGTGCATGGCGCGGCGCTGATCCTGGGCGGATTGCAGCTTGTTTTCAAGCGGCTTGGACAGCTCAACACTATTGCGCAGTTCGGATTTTTGTTTCTTGCGTTCCCGCCTGTCGAAAAGCTAAGCCCGCTCTGGCAAACGATTGCATATTCGTTTCCGCTCGCCCGCGGGATGACGCTGCTACGCGGCCTGGTTGTCGAAGGATGGACACTCGGCGGTGCGGAAGCGCAGGCGAACCTGCTCAGCCTGGCGTTCAACTCCGCCGTTTATTTCGCTCTCGGGACGCTTTTTTACCTGCTTTGCGAGCGCATCGCCAAGGAGCAGGGGATGCTTGGGCATTATTAGGCGACGCAAATAGACGCAATAACGGTGATATTATCCGCGTGTGGGCAATGACAGATTACGAATTCTTATCTCCAACGACGACGGGCTGGACAGCATCGGGCTGACCGAGCTTGCCACGGTGCTCGCCCCCTGGTGCGAGGTGACCGTCGTCGTGCCGGACGGACAGCGATCCGCATCCTCGCATGCCGTGACGCTGCACAAGCCGCTACGGCTCTACCAGGTGGAGGACGTCGCGCCGGACGTGCCGACGTACACCTGCAGCGGCTCGCCCACGGACAGCGTGCTGCTGGGCGTCGACGTGGTGCTGAAAGACAATCGCCCCGACCTGGTTCTGTCCGGAATCAACAAGGGAGGGAACACCGCGGAGGACGTGAGCTACTCGGGGACGGTCGCAGCGGCGATCGAGGGCGCGATGTACCGGATTCCGTCCGTCGCGATTTCGCTGGAAGGTCCGGACGAGAAGCACTTTCACGTCGCCGCGCTCGCGACGCTTTCGCTCGTAGCACGCATCGGCCGCGGCCTTGGCAAGCCGTTGTCCGAGAAGGCTCTCGCATCGGTGCCTACCAAGCTGCGCGTTCCCGGCCCGAATGACGAAAGGGCGGGCTGGCCGTTCCTTCTGCTTAATGTAAACGTGCCCGACCTGCCGGAATCCGAAATAAAAGGCTGGATGGCGACGTCGCTTGGAAGGCGCGACTATAAGGACGTGGTGCTTCCCAGAAACGATCCGCGGGGCAAGCCTTATTACTGGATCGCGGGAGACGAAGTTGTCGCGGACGATCCTCCTGGCAGCGACCTTCGCTCGGTACGCGAGGGCTACATTTCCGCAACGCCGCTTTTGCTGGATTACACTGACCGTTCCGCTCTTCGGCTGCTGCGCGGTGCATTCGGCGCGGCCGGGGAAACGGATGACGAAACGATGGAGTTCGCCACAGGAAGGCTGACACGCGAGCAAGCGGGATTGGTTCTCGGCCACATTCCCGCCGACCTGACATACGTGGATGAGCGGGATGAAATAGCTTTCTATGCAGAAAAGCGGGAGTATATATTCCCGCGAGAGCCGGGGATACTGGGGCGCGGCATCCGCAATTGCCATACCGAAAAAAGCGCGGACGATCTGGAAAAAGTGATAGCCGAGCTTCGGGCGGGGAGACGCGGCTTTTTCGAAACCTGGGGCGAGCGGGAAGGCAAGTTCCTTTATACGAAATACATTGCGGTGCGCGATGGGCTTGGCCGCTACCGCGGCATTCTTGAAGTGGTGCAGGACGCCACGCGCGTCAGGTCGCTTAAAGGAGAAAGCAAAGAGATTTAGCTTTTGGTCGAATATTCACGCGGATGCCCTGCAGTGCTTCCCGTATATTCCCGACAGGGCATTCCACAATGCGGCGCTCATCTCTTCGCATGCCTGCTCGTATTCCGCTTCCTCGACGAGCGAAGCCCCTTCCATTCTTTTCAAAAGCTTTTCGCATTCATGGTGGTTGTGCGAATGCGCCTCGAAATACGGCAGCGCAAGTTCGGGATTCACCTGCGGGAAGTGCTTGAGCAATCCTTCCAGCTTGGACTTCGCCGTCTCCGGCTGCTGCACTTCGAAAGCGTAAAGGGCTCCGGCGCAGGAAAGCGGATGGGAGAATAGCCTCTCGGCCGTATCCACCAAAGATTCGACCTCGGCAATCGATGCAGAATCCCCGACCGCGCAGCCGAGCGCGGTTGCAAAACAATCCCAAAGCTCGGAGTGTTCCTCCTCCTCGCGAACGGTCTCGTCATCCCCCAGCGTGAGCCAGGCCTGCGGCATAAGCCGCACGAGCTGGCCGTATTCCTCCGCGTATGTTTTAAGCGCCGATTCCGGCAACGTGCCGGCGCTCCAGGCCTTGTAGAAAGGATGGCCGAGCAGGTTGTAGCGGGCGACGATTGCGTCAAGCCTGTCTTTAAGCTTCATTTGTGCTCCTTGCCCCAAAGTCAATTTAATTACCCAAGGAATTTGCGGATTAGCGAGAACGCGGCTCGATGCACTTTTCGAATTGAGTATAAACGGCTGCGCCCAGCGGATATAATCCGACCGTGACCGAAGAGTCGAAAAAAGCGAAGGTTAAAATTGCGCTCCCGCACAGGCTTGACGCGATTCTTTTCGAGTACGGCCTGGCCAAGGACAATGATGTGGAGCTTGTGGTTGACCTTCCGCACCGGGCGGCGGATCTTCTGGCGCATCGCGTGGTGGATTGCGCGCTGGTGCCTTCCGTGATGTACTTCCAAGGCGACTATATGATAGTCCCCGATGTCGCGGTTTCAACGTATGTTCAGATGGGAAGCGAGTTGCTAGTAAGCAAAAAGCCGCTTCCTGAAGTCAGATCGGTTGCCTTTCCCAACCAGCCGGATACTTCCCGGACGATGCTTGAAATCGCGCTTAGGGAGCTTTTTCCGGAAATACCGTACCGATTCGAAATCGGAGTGGGCAATCCGCATACGGACTTGGAGAGATGCGACGGAGCGGTGATTTCCGGGGAGGGGGCGTTCGGATTGCCGGAAGGTTTGCACAAGTACGACGTGGGCGAATTCTGGGTGCGGATAACCGAGCTGCCGGCGGTTTTCAGTCTGTTTTTGGTGTCGGCCGATATGCCGCTGGAGCGGCGGAACGAGATCTATGCGCGCGTGATCAAGGCGAAACAGACCGGGCTCGCGCAATCCGACAAGGTCGTTAGGATGGCGCAGGAACGCGTTACGCTCAACAGGTACAGGTTGATCGAGTATCTAACCGTCAACCTCGATTACGATTTGTTCAGCCGCCAGGTGAAATCGCTTAAGCTGCTCGGAGAATACATGGCCGACTACAAATTGATTCCGGACGATAGACGCAAGGAACTTGAGTTCGCGACCCACCGCAGCCATGTCAGCCTGTTCGAAGAGGTATTCGGGGTGGGCACCGCGGAAGACGCGTCGTTGGACGAGCTTTTTTCGGACGAATAGCCGGTTAATTTTGCGGCTTGGCGGAATCTCGGTGTATCACCGCAACCGAATGCCCTTGCGCGGAAAAGTAATCAGCCAGACGTTTTACGTATGCAACCGACCGGTGGTGTCCCCCCGTGCATCCGACAGCCACCGTCAGATTGAACTTGCCGACTTTGATGAAACTTTCAAGCGTTAAATCCAGAATGCCGGTTATGCTTTTAAAGTATTCCTCTGCAAGCTCGCCGTTCATTACGAAGTCGTACACGTCCGGATGCTCGCCAGTGTGCTGCGAAAGCTCCGGAATGTAAAAAGGATTCGGAAGGAATCGCACGTCGAACACGAAGTCGGCGTTCAGCGGCACTCCGTACTTGAATCCGAAGCTCACGAATTCGAGCTTCATCGCGTCGCTCGTATCCTGGCTTACATAGCTCCGGATTATGGCCTCACGAAGCGCGGCCGCGGACAGCTCGCTCGTGTCGATTATGCGCGTTGCAACTTCGCGCACAGGCTCAAGCCGCCGCCGCTCTTCCTCGATTGCCTCCTCGGTGGATCTGCCATGTTGGAGCGGATGTTGCCGCCGCACTTCCGAAAAGCGGTGTATAAGTGTGTCGGTGGAGCAGTCGAGGTAAAGCACCTCGAATTTCACGCCGGACTTCTTCAGCGTTTCGACCATGGTCGAAAAATCGGCGAAAAGCGCGCCGCTGCGTAGGTCGCTCGCTATCGCCGCGCCGGGGCCTGCCGGAATGCTTTGCTTGTATAGTCCGTAAAATGTGGGCACCAGCCCGGGTGGAAGGTTGTCCACACAAAAGCATCCCAGATCTTCGAAGCAGCGCATGGCGGTTGATTTGCCCGCGCCCGAAAGCCCGGTGATGATTACCAGCGGGACGCCCGCGGCGAAGCGCCTTTCCTTGTCGTCCTTCAGAGTCATAAATCGCCCTCGCCGGGGGGATTCTCCGATTGAATCATCGAGTCGAGATCGAGATTGCTGTAATGTTTCAGCAGGTCAAGCACGGGGCCGCGTTCGGAATTGTCCATGGGCATGTATTCCTTTGTTTCCTTCAGGTCCATCACCCACTCGTTCTCCTCGCGAATCCATTTCGAGCGAAGGAATATTTTGTTTGGGCCGGAGTCGACGCGCAGCGTGAACTTGAGATCGGCCGTCCATTCCTGCCAGTTTGCAGAATGTTTCATGGAAAGAATCGCCATATCTTCGATCACGGCGGTGTATCCGGCGACTTCGGCCCATCGGGCGGCCGCGGTCGCCTGCGCGCGGTCGCGGTACCTCACCCAGTTGCATGCGTCCATGTATTTTCCGGCTTCCAGGCTCTCACCCAGCTTGCTTACGCGAGAGCGGAAGCTCGCGATTCGCATCCACATCGAGCCGTAAATGAACAAGATAATCGCGATAAGGATTGCAGTCGCGAAAATGCCGGCAAGCGCGTAGCGCTTCTTTTCCTCTCGAGTTATCTTGCGCTCGACTTTTTCAAATCTGTATTTCATCGAGCGTCGATTATACCGCGGCGCGTTGACGCTTTCGCAGGGTAGTGTTAACCTCAATCGGGGAAAACTTCGGCGGAGGCCGCGAATGACAGAGCGAAACGGCGAAATCCTTTACGGTTGGAACGATACGGAGCGCGTCGTCGCGTTTTCGTCGCACGAGTCGGACGGCAGGCAAGTTCTGCGGATGTACATCCGCGACGGCGGGAGTGTTTCGAACAAGGATGTAATTTTCCGCCCGTTTCTGATCGCGGCGCACGAGGAAATGACCGCAGTTCTGGATGGCGCAGAGATCTCGACACTGTCGGGCAATCTTGATTACAGATACAAAGCGGAATTCGCAACTTTCAAAGAGCTCGAACGCGCCAAAAAAGCGATCGATGCCAAGTTCAAAGGCAGCTTCAAGCGGGTTACCGAAGAGTACTTGTATCTTTCCGATCCTGTACAGCAAGGGCTGGTTTGCACCGGCGCGACTCATTTCCGCGGAATGACCGAGGACGACGTGGTCCGGATGCAGCTTGATATCGAAACGGATACGACAGAGGGATATGAATTCCCGAATGCGGAGCGCGCCTGCGACGAGATTATCTTGATAGCGTTGTCCATGTCGGGAGGGAGGGAGCTGGTTTTGTCCAGGCGGGACTTATCCGAATCGGAGATGCTGATCAGGCTCGGCGAAATCGTGCGCGAGTGGGATCCGGATGTAATCGAAGGACACAACATATTCCGCTTTGACCTTCCATACATCGAGACCAGGGCCAAACGCCACAAGATCAAGCTCGCCTGGGGCAGGGACGGCTCTATTGTTGCGAGCCACAAGAGCAGGCTGAATTTGGCGGAGCGCAGGTTCGATTACGTGAAGTACGAGGTTGCCGGAAGAGCTTTCGTGGACACGTACATACTCGTACAGTTTTACGATCTCGTGAAACGCGAGATGGAAAGCTACGGGCTGAAGGAGGTCGCCAAGTATCTGGGAATTGCGGGAGAAGACAGGACGTACGTCGAGGGAAGCGAAATCCGCACCATTTGGCGAAGCGATCCGGATCGGTTGATCGAATACGCGCTGGATGACGTACGCGAAACCGCCGCGATATCCGCGATGCTGGGGGCACCGTACTTTTACCAGGCGCAAATGCTGCCGTTCGCGTATCAAGATATATTCGTTCGCGGCAACGCGATGAAAATCAACGGGCTGATGCTGCGCGAATACTTAAGGCGCGGCCATTCGATGCCAAGGCCGTTCAAGGGACAAATCGAAGTTACGGGCGGGCTGACCGAGCTAAAAAAAACGGGGCTGATAAAGGACGTGGTCCTTTGCGACGCGGCCAGCCTGTATCCGTCTTTGATGATTTCCTACGGAATCGCGCCCGAATCCGATGAGCTTGGAGCGTTTCTTGCAATGCTCACCGAACTCCGCGAGCGCAGGCTTTTGGCGAAGGCAGCTCAGAAAAAAGCCGAAAATCCATCCGAAAAGCGCCGGCTTGAAAACCAGCAGGCGACGTTCAAAATCCTCATCAACAGCTTTTTCGGTTATCTCGGAGCGGAGGGCGCGTACTTCGGCGACGGCTCGGCCGCGAACCGCGTAACCGGAGCCGGCCAGGAAATCCTGCGCAAAATGATGGAACGGCTGGAAGCGGAAGGCTGTTCGATTATCGAGGTGGACACTGACGGTATTTATTTCAACCCGCCGCGGGAAGGAATGAGCGACGAAGAAGTGGAAGCGATAATCGGGCGGTTGGAAAGCACACTCCCCGAGGGAATCAGCGTCGACATCGAAGGCCGCTATCCGGTGATGCTAAGTTACAAGGTGAAAAACTACGCGCTGCTCCGGCGGGACGGTACTGTGATAATCAAGGGCAGCGGAATGAAATCGCGAGGGCTCGAGCCTTTTCAAAGGGACTTTCTGGCCGATTCAATCAGGCTTATCCTTCAGGAAAAGATGGATGAGGTCGAGGCTCTTTATGCGAATCTCAAAAAAAGCATAGCGGAGATGACCATTCCCGTCGCCAGGCTCGCGAAAACCGAGCGCTTGCAGGAGCCGCTTTCCGCATACAAGGAAAAAACCGCGGCTTCCGGGCGCGGACGCCAGGCAGGATATGAGCTTGCGATCGCTTCGGGGCGCGAGTTCGGCCCGGGGGATTACGTCACCTATTACGTAACCGGCGATAAGCCGGGCGCGGTTGTATGGAAAAGCGCGAAGCTCTTGTCGGAATACGATCCCGAAAACCCGGACGTGAATGTGGCTTATTACCTGTCAAAGCTTGACGAGCTTTACAAGCGCGTCAAGGGATTTGTCTCCTCGTGAAAGTAGTTTGATTGTTTCACATTGGTGACGGATGTCCTGCAAACAGGATAGGAATCCCTGTAAATGCTATAATTTCCCTACCTTTGCATTGCTTCAGGAGTGTGGTTTCCAGATGCGCGTAGCTGTTATGCTGTTTATTGTAATTGCGGTCGCCGTTGTACCGCTTCTGCCGGGGTCCGCCGCGGACACCACCGCGCCCGACTTCACCCTCAAAGATCTTGACGGAAACAATGTCAAGCTCACGGACGTGTTGAAGACACACGAGCTTGTGCTTATTGATTTCTGGAACATCGCGTGCAAGCCGTGCGCCGAGTTCATGAACTCGTTTGATCCCTGGAACGAAGAGTACGGCGATCGGGGATTCACGATCCTTTCCATCAACACCGACAGCTCGCAGACCACTTCCAAGGTCAAGCCATTCATCTCGGGCCGCAATTACGAATTCACGGTGTTGCTCGATCCAAACCTGGAAGTATATAAGCGCTATCAGGTCAAGGGCGTTCCCACGACGCTGCTCGTCAACAAGAACCGCGAAATCGTCCTCCGCCATCTGGGATACAAAAAAGGGGTGGAGGAGGAAATAGAGGATGCCATCGAAGCCAATCTTCCGCAGGCGGATTAGTTTTTGGGCGTTGATTTGCGCGGCAAATCGGCCGCGTGGAGGAGATATGGGTTGGCCTAATTCCTTGCGTTTTTCATTTGCGTTTGCAATGCTTCTGGCCGCAGCCGTTCCATTGGCGGGCGCGTCCACGGAGGATGAAGGAAGCAGCAATGACAGTTTTCCCGTACTTACTTACGGCGGAAGCAACAAGACGCAGTACACACGCGACAAGATCAGCGACACGCGCAAGACCGAAAACGAATTCGCGCTGAATTTGGGATACGGCGATTTCGACGGCTACTTCCGCATCTCGAACGACCTCGCGTTTCCGAACACGGAAAAAAGCACAGAGTTCGAAAAAGCCACCATCCGCTGGCACGGAAGAAACGTGACGCTTACGGCCGGCGACTTCAGCGCGCTGTTCTCGAACGGACTCGCGCTGAATGTTTTCGAGGCGCCGGACATCGATTACGACACGGAGCTGGAGGGTCTCAAGGCTGACGTCGAAATCGGAGACGCGCTCTTGACGGTGCTTCACGGCGAATGGAAATCGGACAGCATTAAGAAGCCGGACACGGTGCAGGCCGCGCACCTTGAAATTCCCATTAGCGATAATGTGTCAATCGGGGGCTCGTACGTGGAAGTCGATGACTACGTCAGCGAGTTTGTCGGTACAAAGGAGCACACCGAGACGGGCGCGAACGCTTCGGTCTCCGTGGGGCCGTTCGAGTTTTCCGGCGAGTTCGTGATTTTCGACCGCAAGGAGGACGAGTCCACGTTCGACGGCTCCGGTTGGATCGTTGCCGGAACGTATTACGGCAAGAACTGGAGCGTTCACGGCGGCTACTACGATTACGACGAAATAGCCACGGTATACGCGGTGCCAGCCACGTTCAAGGAGCATCCCGAGCACGGCGGAGTTTCGGCCGCGGACGAAGTGGGCTACGGCGCCAAGGTAACCTGGAGCCCGCCCGACCTCGGCCAGATAGACATCAACTACGCGCAGAGCAACGAGGATGGCGGCGGCTTTCCATATACCGAGGCCATAACAACCTGGACGCTGCCCTCGATGAAGCGCGACAACATCCAGATTCAAAGCCGGTACGATTTCTGGTTGGATACGAAGCAGAACGCGACGCTTGTTGAATGGCAGCATACGATTGACGAAGACTGGACGAGCACGGTTTCAGGCGAGATAACCTGGGTGGATGACTTCAGCGGTACGCGTCAGGAGCACCTTTTGGCGCTAGGCGCGGACTACCAGCAGATGCTGTCGATCAACTACATGTACGAGCTGGCGCAGTTCAAGTTTCCGACGCAGAACGAGTGGAACAACGTCACCGTGCGTTACAGCGACCCCGGATACAGATACGACGTCCAGTTCAAGGTCGGCTCGCAGCGCGCGGGCTACAACTGCTCCGGCGGCATCTGCCAGTTACTGCCGGAGTTCAAGGGATTCGAGCTGACCGTCAATTTGTATTTCTAGCTGAACGGAAACAGTCTGCAGAATCCGCGACGGATTGCACGGCGCGAAAATGCGCGCGCAGGCGAAATGTGATCGCCGCGCGCCGCATTCACCTTGGCGGCAAGTCGATGCGGTATCGTGCCGGTAAAATCGATGACATTGGTGTCGTGGATAGACACCGATACCGAGTGGAAATCCGCAGCCTGAACGCGGCGCTCCATGGGCTGTGAATTCGGCGATACATACTAATCGCAGTCAATACTGGTATTATGCATCCGGGGAACATCGTTTCAAGGAGTCATAACATGAAAAGAGCATTCGTACTTGCGACGCTGGTCGTCGCGCTGGCCGCGACCGCGGCGCACGCGCGGCTTTCCGCGGGGACGCAGGCGCCGGAGTTCACGGGCGCGGGCGTTGACGGCTCGCCCGTTTCGCTGGCCGATTTCAAGGGGAAGTACGTTCTTCTGGATTTCTTCGCAACCTGGTGAGGGGGCTGTATGGAGGAGTTTCCTCTGCTTGCGGAATACAGGAAGAACCAGAAGTTCGGGGACAAGCTGGCCTTCGTTTCAATCAGCTTGGACAATGAAAAAACCAAGCCGGCATTGGAGGAGCTTATCGCGAACGGCCTCGACTGGCCGACGGCCTACGACGGAGGCGGGTGGGACAACTCGATTGCCAAGCTCTACGGCGTTCAGAGCATTCCGCAGCTTATGCTGATCGGTCCGGACGGGAAGATACTCTTGACCGACATCTGGAGCGACAGTTACGGCGACGTGGACAAGGTGATCAAGGCCGGCGCGGCGTACAAGCCGCTCGTCATACAACTCACAGGCCTGGACAACTCCGCCGAGGGATACAAGGTGCGGATAGACGTGGACAATCCCGATTCCACCAAGTATCAAGTGAAGATCGAGTACTACCTCGGCAAGAAAAACGCGGAGGGCCGGATCGTTTGGGAGGATGAGCCGCGCTATGATGCACTTTCCGCAGATAAGAACGTATTTCATGGGGTGTTCAAAGTTCCGAGTAAAGGATACGACGCGTTCATCATGACTGTTTCGGTCTTTTCGGAGTTTCTGGGCAAGGAAGTTTCAAGCGATTTCCGGATGCGGGTCTAATTTGAGGAAAATGCAAAAAAGGCCGGTAATTCCACCGCCCGGGCCGGTCTCCAACCGGGCTTGTGGATAATTTTCGCCGCGTTTGCATAAAAATGCTTGACATGGTATAATTCCGCTCACGCCGCCGCGAACCTACATGGAGGTATGAAGCTATGATCGGCTTCAGGCCAGTTTTTGCCGCGTTTGTTTGCGGCGCCTTTTTGCTGATGACCGCCTGCACGGGCGGCAACAACCATCCCGGCACGATGATGGGCAAGTTCAGCATAGCCGGGGGCACTATCGAGGCCGGCTTCGCCAGGTTGGAGATTCCGCCGAATTCGATTACGCTTACGGATACGGGTCGCGAAGATCAGCAGGGCGACGAGCGGGGCAGGGATTTGACCACCTACTTCGCTTTGGTTAAATCTTACGCGCAGCCCGCGGGCTATATTCCCGGATCGGTAATCGAAATCAACGCGGTATCTAATTTCGAGGCGCAGATAACGTCGAACCTGTTTCTGGGCATTTCCTACGCGCTTTCCGAAGTTCCTGCGGGAGTGGGTCCGGGCGACCTGGCGATCGGGCATTACTATGTCGTGGTGACGACGGACGAGGAAACGGGCGAAACGGTAGTCGAGGAGTTTATCGACGAAATTCCGACCACTTACGACGAGGACGACGGGATGATCGTCGGAGCAATCAACGACACCGGCGTGTATTTCCTTATGCTTGCATCCGGCGCAGGCGCGTAAAAGCGGATTTTCCGGGCTGCGACGTGCTTTGGGCGATTCCACGCGCCCGTGCGCAGGCGGGGTATAATGAAACCGGTTCGAAATGTTTTCAGCCGATAACGAACGGCCGGTCGCAGTCCGTGCAGCACTAATCGTTTTCATTTGCATTTTGGCTGCGTCGACGATTGTATCCTGCCGCGGCGGGGGAACGGCGCGCGCGGGGCTTCCCGCGCACAGCGTCACGCCGAACCCGGCTTCGGCGGATGGCCGCTGGCTTGAAATGGACGGCTTCAGGGGGTCTTTGCTTGACCGGAGCCTAAAAGCGACCGCATTCCCGGAACTTGCAATCGGGCTGGCTGTGGAGCCGGGCTGGAATGCGACGACATTGCGCATCATTCAAAAGGCATCCAGGCTGCCTGACGATTTGTTCTTATGCGTTTCGTATGACCACGCGCTATGGAGCTTTCAATCGGCTGAATACAGGGGCGGTCTTGGGAGCGACGCAATCCACGCGGAAATACCGGCGGGGAGCGGAACGCTTCATTTGGGAGCATCGAGATTAGCGGATGCGCGAGGCGGCACCGAGCCGGAAGGAGCGGTCGGCGCGGCAGTTTTCGAGGTTCGGTTTGCGCGGGGGGCGGAAGCGCCATCGCGCCGCGCTGCGAACGCGCCGCTGCAGGATTGGAACAAAGTAACCGACCTCGCGGCTTCGGATACAGGCGGCGATACGGTGCTGCTGACTTGGCGGGAGCGCAACATAGGAGACTACGACAACAACGGCGAGGTGGGCATCGCCGATATTACGCCGATTGCCTTGCACTGGATGGAAACGCCGGCGAATACGCAAAATTCGGAAGTTTTCGAGCTGATTGACGGAAGCGGCGACGGCGAAATCAGTATTCCGGACATTACGCCGATTGCCCTCAATTACCTGAACAGGATAACCGGCTACCATGTTTACCGCAGCGGGATTTCGGGGCCGCTTCCGCCCGGCAGCTCGACGAGAGCCACGACTTTACGTCCAGTTCCCGAACCCGGCGAGGGAAGGCTCCATTACGAATGGCTCGATTCGCCCGGTGCTTCGGGAAGTTACACATACACGGTGCGTCCGTTTTCTGACCCGCTTGAGGACGAGCCCGTCGGCATCGAAAGTGATCCGGCGGCGGTAAATTTCACGTTTCACGGGGGCGCGGACGTAGTTCCGCCTGTCTGGGACAGCGGCGAAGAAGGCGTGACCGACGCAATCGCGGGCGAGTCCAGCATTCTTTTGAAGTGGGGGCGCGCTGTGGATGCGGCCTCGCCACCGGTGACGTACCGCATTTATCTTTCCTTGGGCGATGCGGTGGATTTCGATGTGCCGGATCTCGTGCAGGATGTGGATGCAGGCGATCCGGACGATCCGGAGCATACATTCCAATTGTGGGATCTGCCGGCTGGTTCCAAATTTTCTGTCGCCGTGAGGGCGAGGGACTCGCACTCGCCTCCCAACGAGGATCAAAACACCGAAACGCGGACGGTGACGCTGGTCGAAAACGAAGGTTGGTTGGATTTCCGCGGCGGGTCCGGCAGGACGGGCGCGGCGCCCGGAAGTCTCCCCCCCCCGCTGACGCTGGTTTTCGAGCATCCGCTGGATCCGGACGGCCAGTCTAACACGACGCCCGCCATTGTCGCGGGCGCATCAGGCGATGCCGAAATCGCGCTGTGCGCGGTGGGTGATTCGCTTTTTGCCTACGACATTTCCGATCCGCAGAACATAACCGAGCGCTGGGTGTTTCCGGCGGGCGGGCCGGGCGAGCAGATAGATTCAAGCCCCGCCGTCGCGGCCGATCGTGTTTTTGTCGGAAGCCAGAGCGGATACTTGTATTGTTTGAGTTTGCTTGACGGGACAAAGCTGTGGGAATACCCCGCCGGCGGAAACGTGCCATCCAGTCCAGTTGTCGTTGACGATGTGGTTTATTGCGGCACGGCGCAGGGCGAGCTTCTGATGCTTTCCGCGCTCGACGGCAGGCCGCGATGGACGTACGGAGTGGACACTGTGATGGCGTCAAGCCCCGCCGTGGCGGACGGAAGGGTTTTCGTCGGGAGCGGGACGCAGGCCGGAGTCCCCGCGCAAATCGTCAGCTACGATACAAGCACCGGTCTGGACTGGTTTACGAATACACCGGGGGGAGTGCGTGCCTCGCCCGCGGTCGCCGACGGCCGCGTGATGGTCGGCGATCTCAACGGCCGGTTCTACATCCTCACGACATTCGGCGCGTCGCTCCACGCTCCGATCAATCTGGGCGGAGAGATAAACGCGAGCGCGGCTTATTCGGACGGCATTGCCTATGTATCGGCGGTAATGGACAGCTTCTCGAGCCGCGTTTACGCGATAAACGTGGAGACGGGCGACTTCGCTTGGCCCGCGCCGGCAACGATCGCCAGTCCGCCCGTCCGCTCGTCTCCGCTTATCGCGGGAAACTATTTGTACGTCGTGGACGGCAACGGAAAAATCCTCGCGTACGATGCCGCAACCGGGGCAAAGCTTTGGGAGTGGTCAAGCGGCGGGCCGCCGTCGCTCACGACGGGCAGTCCGGTAGTATGGAACAACAGGATTTACCACCAGGGCGCGGATCACGCGCTTCGGGCGTTCGATCCGACGTTCGATTTCGATCCGCCGGTTTGGACGGGACAGCCCGGGCTTCTCCAGGCGGGGCATGGCTCCGTCGGACAAAACGTGATGCTGAATTTGATAGCGGGCGATGCGGTGGATTTGATATCGCCCCCGGTAAGGTGGCGGTACTTTCTCTCGGATTTTCCAATCGTTGATTTCGACGGCGCGGACGGGCCGACCAGCGGCACGATTTCGTTCGGCCCCATCGCCTGGGGGAATTACACGTTCAACGTCGCGGACATGAACCGCGCCAAAGCGAAGTGGGATGCTCACCGCGCGTGGTACGCGGCGCGCGCGCTTGACAGCGCGTTTCCGCCGAACGAAGACGACAACGAGGTCACGGTTGACTATACGTTCCCTTGGAACGGCGAGTATTCGCTTTACGACGCCGGTGCGGGCGAGAAGATATACACGTTCGACGCGGCTTCAGCCGGTTTTTACGGTCCTCTTGTCGCGATGTTCAAGACAACGCCGTCCGGATGGAAGCTTTCGACATTCAAGGAAGGCCAGCTTATCCGGCATGAATACGACCTGCTGGGGAATCCGGACATCGTCGGTCTCGGATATCTGGATTTGGAGAAAAACGAGGCCGACGGAAGTTACGCCCTTGCGGCGGTAGTTGAAAATTCGCTCGGTTTCAAAGATCTTTACATCGGGACAATTGCGGGCGCTACCGAGCAATTTCCTATGGCCAAGCTGCCCACAGGCGCGGGCCATGATTGGGGAACGGTTTCCGTGGCATTCGACGGGAACGGCAATCCCGCCGCCGCCAATACCTATTGGAACGACCTTTCGATGCCGCTGACGCTGACCGAGCTGTTGCCGCAATACCATTACTTGTCCAGCCAGGATCCGCCCCAGTGGATGCAAGAATTTATTGATTCAGATGCCAATCTCGTGCAGACAAGGTACATAGATCTAGCGTTCAAGAAAGACGGAACGCCTGTAGTTGCATATACGAAGAGCAACACGATGACCGGCGGCAATACGGGATTGTTCGTAGCGGAGCGCCGCGGCGTCGCGGATTGGCGGATTGTACCTGTCGACGGCGGTTCGCTGACCGGCACGACCGGATACCACCTTTCGATGATTTTGGACGGGAACGACCTGCCGGTTATCGTTTACTCGGACATCGAAAACAAGCTGCTCAAAATCGCGCTGCCGGTCGGCGCGGACGTCTGGAATATCGTCTCTCTCGGCGATATTAACAACGGTTCAAACGTTCACGACGGCACTTGTTTGATACCAACGCCCGGAGCGGGGCCGGGCGACGGCAGCGCGGACTACGCGCTCGCGCACTTCAGCCAGTTCGGCTCGACAAAGAACTGGGAGAAGGTATTTGTGCGCGTGTTCGGAAATCCGGGCGGCTCGTATGCGATTCCTCCCGAAAGTGCGTACCAGCTAGACGACCCGTTCCAGCCGATGGACGACAGCGCATCGATTGCGCTCGTGCCGGAGGGATCCGCGCTGTACGCCTATTTCGCGGCGGATTTCGGCGCGCGTATTATGTACGATTCGATAGAAATGTCTCATTTTTTGAAATGAATTCAGGGGAATGCGCTTGAGCAAGATTCTTACGGCGTCCATAGTCTTTTTCGCCTCAATTGCTGTTGCATTATCGCTTTCTTCTTGCGGCGGGAAAAACGTATTTCCCGCACAATCCGCCGACGGCCGGTTCAAAGCGGTTGCAATCGCGGGCGTTATGGATTATTCGATCAATCTAACAGAAACGGCTGACGGGATTCGAATCGAGTTGAGTGCTCCGGCAGCATCGGATGGATTTTTCGTTCACATCGAGTATCCCGAGGATTCGTACGAAGCAAAATCCGCGTATTTCTCGCGCAGGTTCGGCGATGGATACTTGAAACTTGCGGTGCTGACGCGCCCCGGCATAGCGGCGATAGGCGTAACTCGCATCGGCGGCGGGGCTATTCCCGCCGGGGAAATCGCCGCAATCAACCTTGTCTGCGGAACCTCGGGCGAAAGATCAATATCCGCAGCTCCGTCCGGCCCGGCGAACGTCGTGACGAACCTGATTGCGACGCCGCAGTCCGCCGATTCGATCCGGTTTACCTGGAACGGCAAAAACAACGGCGATTACGATGCGGGCGGTGAGGTCAACGTGGCGGACATCACGCCGATTGCTCTCAATTTCCTGCGCGATCCAAACGACGGCGAAGGCGATGACGTCCTTGAATCGCTGATCGACGGAGACGGAAGCGGAGACGTAGGCGTATCCGACATAACTCCCATCGCGCTGAATTATTTGGCGGTGCTCTCCGGCTACCATATTTACCGCGGAGTCCCCTCCCCCCCCGGCGAGCCGGTTTGGAACGCACAACCGCTTGAAATAGGCATAGTACCGGAAAACTCAACCGTAGTTCCTTACGAACCGGGCAGAGATCCGCAGTACGGATTTTTCAGGTTCGACGTGACCGTTCCGGTGGATCCTGCGTTTCTTTCGTCTTCGTCCGCTTGGCGCGTAGTGCCGACCGACGGAGCATCGGAAGGAACACCAAGCGATTACGCAATAACGGAGCCCGGCGACACAACGCCGCCCGTGTGGATATCCGGAAACGGAATAGAGTCGGCGGTTGCCGGCGCGGGATCGGCTCTGGTTACCTGGGGAACCGCCGAGGATGCGGACAGCCCGCCCGTGACTTACCGAGTTTATTACGGACTGTCATCGGAAGAAATTCCGCCGAATGCGTTTTACGAGGATTTCGGCTCGAATACCCATTCAGCTCTGATAACGGGGTTGGATTTGGCGGAGTACGCGTTTTTCGTCACCGCGCTCGACAGCGAGTCACCGCCGAACGAAAACACGTCCGGAGGTACGCTGTTTGCGACTCCCTTCGATGCGCTCGCAACCGTCCCTCCCGCGACGAAAACGCAGGTGAGCGCCGTGGACGCGGATGCGTGCGACATCGCGCTTGCGCCCGAATCCGCACTGCCGCCCGTTCCGATGGAGCCGGGCGCGCCGGTTATCGCGTACGCGGAGCCGGGAGGCGCGCTCAACATCGCGTATTACAAAAACGGTTGGCAGGAGGAGCAGGTTTCGCCGGGAAGCGCCGGACTCGGCGCGCCGGACGTTTTCTTTGCGGGTGGGCAGGTTTTAATCGCCGTCCCCGATGCGACGGCAGGCTCGATTTCGCTATTTTACGGACTTCCGGGGCAGGGCTTCGCCGAGGCGCTTGTCACCGACGCTGCATTGGGCGCGAATTCGCTTAAGGCGGCTTATTCCCCGGGCGGCGATATCGCGATCGCGTATTCGGCTCCCGGAGGAGGCGGGGACGCCGAGGTTCGATACGCATTTGCGCCGTACACCGGAGGCTCGCCCGACGGGCTGTCCTGGAATTTTGAAACAATCGGATCGCAGCCCACGGTTGTATCGGTCGCGCTCGACTTCGATCCCGCGGACGGTTCGCCCGTTGTTGTGTACACCGGCGGACAGGTGGACTCGCAGACGTTTGCATTCGATACTTCGGCTTTCAGGGCGGCGCGCCTCGGCACAGATTCCTGGAGCGTAAGCGACCTCGCGTCGCAGCTCGGCGATGTGAATCCTCTTGCGATGTCCGCGGCTTTCGTCGAAGGGGAGATGGAAATCACTTACCAAAAGGCGAGGTCGGTCACAGTCCCGTCCGTAGGCGATCTTCCCGTTTTCGATTTGTCGGTATGGAGGGGCGGAGCTTCGCCTGTGAACAAGACTTTCGTTTCGGGTTCGATTTCGCTGATAGGTCTTTTCCCGCCTACAGTCGGGATAACCTACGGCCTTGTACCCGCGATTGTGTCCATTCCGTCCGGCTCAAGCAAGGACGCGTGGATCGGCGCGGTGACCGCGCACGCGGAAGTCAACGTATCAGCGTTCCCCGCGCTCTCGGGCGCCGCGACGATCGACCTCGAAGCGAGTGGCCAGACCGGCTCGAACGTGCCGAACGCCGCCGACGTCGGCCTTGGACAGGGAAGGGGGCTTGCGGCCGAGTTCGGCGCGGGGAAGGTTCAGGCTGCGTTTCTGGAAACCGGAGAAATCGACTTGTCCACGCTTGAAGGTCTGCTTAATTTGCCCGCTGGACCGGTTGTTTATGCGGCTGTAGTTCCATAGTGCCGGCTTCCGGAAGCTGTTGCGGGCGCGCGCCGAGAGGGCTATACTTGTCTGTGCGCCCCGCGACGCGGGGTGCTATCATTTTCGCCTTTCGTTGCCCCGGAATCCGGGGGTGGAGCCAAAGTTGCTTGAATTTCAGAATCGCTCGAACGACCGAAGTCTCAAAATCGGCGTAATCGGCCTCGGCTATGTGGGTCTTCCGCTTGCGGTTGAATTCGCACGCGCGGGATTCAACGTCCTTGGATTCGAAGTGGACAAGGGCAAGATTCAAAGCATTAACACCGGCAGAAATTACATTCCCGACGTGGACGACGGGCTGCTCGCCAAGCTTGTATCGGACGGGAAGCTCGCGGCGACCGCGGAATTCCCCAGGCTTGCCGAATGCGATTCCGTGAGTATATGCGTACCCACGCCTCTCTCGAAAACGCAAGAGCCGGACATCAGCTATATCCTCTCGGCTACGGAGCAGTTGGCGAAGCACATTAAGCCGGGTGCGCTGGTAGTGCTCGAAAGCACCACGTATCCCGGGACGACCGAGGAAGTGATGCTGCCTCTGCTTTCAAAGAAAAGCCGCAAAGTGGGCAAGGATTTCTTCCTCGCGTTCAGCCCGGAACGTGTTGACCCGGGCAATCCGGTTTACGGGACGGGCAACACTCCCAAAGTGATTGGCGGAGTGACTCCGGAATGCGTCAGCCGTGCAAGCTGCCTGTACGGAACGATAATTTCGAAAATCGTCCCGGTCAGCTCCACAATGGCGGCAGAAATGGTGAAGCTTGTCGAAAATACTTTCCGCGCCATAAACATTGCCAGCGTGAATGAAATTGCAATGAGCTGCCACAGGCTTGGTCTGGATGTATGGGAAGTGATAAATGCGGCTTCAACCAAGCCGTTCGGATTTGTTCCGTTTTATCCCGGCCCGGGACTGGGAGGGCACTGCATACCGATAGATCCGCTTTATCTTTCGTGGAAGATGCGCTCCCTGAATTTCCGTACGAGGTTCATCGAACTCGCGAACGAGATTAATCGGGAAATGCCCATGTGGGTTGTGGAGAGGATCGCCGACATTCTGAATGACCGCTCGATGCATATAAGAGGCACGGACATACTTGTTTTGGGTGTTGCATACAAGAAGGACATAAACGACGTAAGGGAATCTCCGGCACTCGAAGTGATGGAGCTTTTGATAGACCGCGGTGCGAACGTTTATTATCATGATCCGCACGTGCCGGAATGCAAGTTGTGGGAAGTAAGCGGCAAGCCCGTGACTATGCGCTCGGTTGAGCTGACGCCCAAGAATATATCCTCGGCGGGGCTGGTCGTATGCACCACAGACCATTCGGCGTTCGACTGGGCGTTTATTCTTAACCATGCGGTGCAGGTTTTCGACACCAGAAACGCGACAAAGGGCATCGTCAACGAAAAAATCGTACGGCTTTAACGGGGAAGAAATGGCGCACTATCTGGTGACGGGCGGGGCTGGGTTCATTGGAAGCAACATAGTCCACGAGCTGGCGCGACGCGGCGAGCGGGTGCGTGTTCTTGACGATTTTTCGACGGGCAGGCGGGAAAACCTGGAAGGCGCAGAAGCGGACTTCGAGCTTGTCGAAGGCTCGATAACCGATTTCGAAACATGCCGTGGCGCATGCGAGGGGATTGACTTCGTGCTGCACCAGGCGGCGTTGCCTTCAGTACCCCGGTCGATAATCGATCCGGTTTCTTCTACTCATGTGAATGTCGGCGGAACGGTCAATTTGCTCCACGCGGCGGTCAAAGCAGGTGTGAAGCGTTTCGTGTTCGCGGCTTCGTCGAGCGCTTACGGCAACACGCCGACTCTGCCGAAGCACGAGGAAATGCCCGCAAATCCGATGTCGCCTTACGCGGTGACAAAGCTCACCGGCGAGCAATTCTGCAAGGCGTTTTTCTATTGTTACGGCCTTGAAACCGTCGCCCTTCGATATTTCAACATTTACGGGCCGCGGCAGGATCCTTACAGCCAGTACGGAGCGGTTATTCCGATTTTCTGCCGCCAGATTATCCGCGGCCAGCCTGCGCCGATTCACGGCGATGGCCGTCAAACGCGTGATTTCACGTTCGTCGCAGACGCGGTGGAAGCGAACCTGCTCGCGTGCAGCGCGCCGCCGACATGCGCCGGTGAGGTGATTAACATCGGCGCTTCGGGGCGCACGAGCGTTCTCGAATTGTTCGAAATGCTGCGCGACCTGCTCGGCAGGCCGGATGCGCAAGCAGAGTTTTTGGAGCCGCGCGCGGGCGATGTTCGGGACAGCTACGCTTCGATTGACAAGGCGAAAAGGCTGATCGGGTACGAGCCGCGTTATGATATCCGCCGCGGGCTTGAGCTCGCCATCGATTACTACAAGCGGGTTTGCGGTTAGTGTCCCAAAATCGCTCTGTGAAGAAATTGGATTCTAATGCATCAGGCGGCGGCCTTACGCGCGGCGCGGCCGCTTTCATCAGGCAAAGCGGCTTGACTTTCGGTGTAAACACGCTTAATACTTTCTTCAACGCCGTTCAGGGCATAGTCATTGCTCGTGTGCTCGGGCCGTCAGGCAAGGGTACGCTGTATGTAATAATGCAGCTGTCAAAGCTTGTTCTCGAGCTGGGGCATCTTTCCATCGGGCCGAGCAATGCTTATCACGTGGGAGGAAAGAAAATCCCCGCAAGCCGCGCATATGGAGCCTCGTTTTACTTCGCGGTCGCTATCAGTGTGGTAATGGCGTTTGTTGTGGCTGCAATTTTCCCGTTTCTGAAAACGGCGCTTTTTTCCGACACCGATCCGAGGCTTGCGATAGCGGTTTTGGCAATCGTCCCGCTGTCTCTTTTCACGAGCTACATACAGCACATTTCGCTTGGATTGCAGCAGGTTGGAAGATATAACTTGGTCGAGTTTTCGAAGCATTTCACCGAAGTGATGCTGATTGTCGCGTTTTTGCTTTGGCTCCGCATGGGCATACCGGGAGTGATTGTCGGATTGATTATCGGGCGAGTGCTCTCCACCGTTCTTGCAATGGTGTTGCTCGGCAGGAGTGCGAGGATAGAGTTCCGAATTCCCTGGAGCGAAGTGCGCTCGCTGCTATCGTTCGGGTTGCAGACGCACGGAATCCTGATGTTGAGCGTTCTTTCCGGGCCGCTGACAACGTTCATCCTGAAATACAAGACAGACAGCGCCACGGTGGGTGTCTATTCCGTCGCCATTTCGCTTTCGATGTTGATGCTCAAACTTCCGGATTCGGTGGGAACCGTGCTATTCCCTCGCGTGGCTGCGTCGTCGCGGGAGCAAGCTTCGGCGATGAGCTCGCGCGTCTGCAGGAACACGACCTTCGTGACGATTCTTATTTGCATTGCGGGCGCGGTCGCCGGCCCGCCGATGATCCGGCTTCTTTACGGCGAGGAATTCGCCGCCAGCGGCGCGGTGTTCCTATGGCTTCTCCCCGGCGTCGTTCTGTTCGGAATTTACCGGATCCTTTATCGAGATCTGCTGGGGCAGGGCAAGCCGCTGCTTTTGATGTTGTCCTTCGCAAGTTCTATACCCGTGACCGTCGCGCTGACGTGGGTCCTTGCCGGTCCTTACGGAAGCGTCGGGGCGGCAATCGCCACCTGCGTCGGCTACGGCGTCACGGCCTTGATGGCGCTGTTCTTTTATGTCAGGGAATACAGGATTCCAATTGCATCCGTGTTACTTGTAAACAGAGCCGACCTGGCGCTTTACTTCGAAATTTGGCGGGCCGTTGCCAGACGGCGCTTCTGATAAAATCGCCTTGTGATGCGGCCGAACGGCGGCAATTTGAAGGTTGCGGCGGCGCTGGCCTCGGCCGCGATAGGCGGCGTTTTGATTGGATTGTTCGGCCCGGTTTCCCTTGCGTTACCCGCCGCCGCTGCGTTGTTCCTGATGGTATTCAATCCCGTCTGGGGAATGTACGCGATGGTTTTCATCGCGCCGCTTGAACGGATAATCACCGTGGGCGGAATGGGGCTGGTGGCGCCGAGGTTGATTTCGCTCGTTCTGCTTTCCGGGACGGTTATTGATTATCGGCGCGCCTTGACGGCGGTCAACGCTTCGATCGGGGTGCCGTGGATATGGTATTCCGCTTTTCTGGCGTTGTCACTTCCCGGCATCGCCCAGTCCCAGAATATTTCACATTCTCTTTACTACCTAAGGCTTCACATCTGGCTTTTGGCGATTATGTTCCTCGTCGCTCTCGCGGTTCGCTCTGCCGACCATCTCCGAAAGGCGTTTCTCGCCTTTGTGGTCGGCAACGTTGTTCTCGATATGTATATTTTGTTCGTACTCGAGCCGCACAATCTGCTAGCGTTCAAGCGCGTCGGATACAGCGTTCAGAATCCCACTTGGGTGGGCTTCACCGCGATGGTCGGCCTCGTGCTTGCGGTTTATCTTCTCACCTGCTGGAAGCAGCCCGCAATCCGCATCTTGCTTTATTTTTCGATCGCGATTTTGGGATTCACCGTTCTCATCACGCAGTCTCGATCGGTTTGGGCGGCGCTTGTGCTTTTGTTTCTCTGGTATCTCGTCAGGGTGGTGAAATTCAATCTGGTCAAATTGGCATGGATTGCCGCGTCCATCGCGGCGGTTGCGGCCATCTTGGGATTCATTCTCGATCCCACAGGTGTCGTCAACGCGTTCAAGCGCAGGCTGTTCATAACCCAGTCAATTGAGGAACTTGACGTTTTGTACAGAATTGAAAACGTGGTCGCCGCGAAGAATATTATTCTCGACAAGCCGCTCACCGGCGTCGGCCTGGACATGTTCAGGTGGGAAGCGTACAACTATGGCCGGAAACTCCTGCCTCCGATGGAGCTTCCTTTGAATGCGCATAACACCTATCTCGAAATCGGAGCCGATTCGGGCATTCCCGCCCTCGTCGCTTATATAGGTTTCCTTCTTTCCGGGATTTCTACGACGCTTGCGGCGGCGCGCCGAAACAGAGAGCTTTCGCTGGCCGCGGCCGCGATAAATTCCGCGATTGTCGTCCTTATGGTCGTGGCCACGCTTCACGAGGTTTCGGTGCGGCCGGTTGTTCACGTGATACTGGGGCTTGCTTCGGCCACGTGCAAGCTGGGACTTGCAGGAACGGCGGCTGCAGGTGCTTCAGCGGCGGGGGATGCCACGCTTCCTGCCGGCGACGCGTCCGCAACTTGACAAGAGCGCGTACCCGCTAAAGCCGCAATTTTTTTTCCTCAAGGCATTTGCGGTAAAGACTCATCCATTCGGCTTTGAAAACATCGAGGCTGAATTCGGCTTCGATTTTTTTTCTTGCCGCGATACCCAATTCCTTGCGCTCCCGTTCAGGCATGTTCTGCAAAGACAGCATCGCCCTTGCGAGCGAGTCCGGATCACGCGCGGGCACGACCAGACCTGTTTTGTCCTTTTCGATTACGTCGTCCACTCCGCCGATGTCAGTCGCCACAATCGGAAGACCGCATGCAGCGGCCTCGACAAGAACGGACGGCAGGCCCTCCCAAACGGACGAAAGCACGTAAGCGTCCGATGCGTTTAGCAGGTCGGGAATATCGTCGCGGACGCCGAGAAACTTCACCTTGCTCCCGATTTGCAGTTCCGATGCAAGGTAGACCAGCGATTCCCAGAGCTCCCCTTTGCCGGCGAGAAGCAACACCGATTCTGGTTTCTCATTGACGAGCGATTGAAACGCGCGAAAAAGGGTCTTATGGTCCTTCGCTTCCGTCAGTCTCCCGACGGCGATCCATGCGAATTCGTTTGACAGCCCCAGTGCGGCCCGCGTTTTGCCGCGCTTCGATTCGTCCGGGCAAAACCTGTTCGTATCGACGCCGTTCGGCATGTAAACAAGCCTGCCGGGTTTCGCCGCGCCGAGCTTGGAATATTTGTCGCGTCCGAACCGCGATACGTGCGTGGTCATGTCCGCCAGGCCTGCCGTAAGCCGGTACAGCAAATCCCGCTTTTTGCCGCCGTCGTTGTTCGTGCGGATTGAGCAAATAACGACCGGCACGCGATGAAAGGCGCGCGTGACGCGGGCGGCTAGGTTCGCATGAAACATGAACGCATGCAGAATGTCTGGCCGGATTCGCCGCAACAGGCGCGCAAGTCTCCAAGCCACCGCAACGCTGGTAACGCCGCGCTTGACGCCCAGGTTTTCGACCTTGACTCCCGCCTTTTCCAGCTTATCCGAAAACGCTCCCGGTTTGGTCATCGAAATTACCGTTGTTTCGACGCCTTCCGCGGCCATCGCTTCCGCGAGCCGGACGAGCTGCACTTCCGCTCCGCCGTATCCCAGGCCGTTGATAAGGTAGGCGATTTTCATTTTTTCAGGATTCCGCCGGTTTCCTTTCGCGGTAGTTCATCCAACAGCCTGATGAATTCCCTTTCGTGCAGTTCCACCAGGTTTTCGATTGTGTATTTCGAGCGAACGAGCTCCCTCCCGGCTGCGCCCAGTTTCTTTCGCAAATCTGCGTTTTCCGCCAGCTTCAAAATACGAGCGACCATTGAATCCACATCGCCCGTCTTCACAAGGAAGCCCGTTTCGCCGTCGGCTACGGCTCGCGCGGTGTCGCCCACGTCGGTTGCGACGACCGGAAGCCCGCAGGCCATCGCCTCGATAAGCGCGTTGGAAAGTCCTTCGGTGCGAGATGTCTGCAGGAAGATGTCGCTCACCGCCAAATATTCCAATGGATTTGTTTTGTGGCCCGCGATAATGAAATTATTGCGAGCGTTTGAACGTTTTAGGTCAGCCGCAAGTACCCCAAGGTATTTTTTTTCCCGTCCGGATTTTGCGCTTCCAATTAGAACGAAATACACGTCGCCGCGGTTTTTCGCCAACTTATCAGCTGCGCGCAGCATGTCGTGCTGGTTTTTAAGGGGGTCGATTCTTGCAGCCTGGATTACCACAATTGCATTTTCCGGTATCCCAAGCTCGGTTCTTAGATTTAACAGATCGTTTCGCGGCGGCAGATTTTCGACCGCGGAAAAATCGAATCCGTTGGGTACGGTGAAACAGACGCTTTTGTCCACACCGTACCATCTGGCCGCGTAATCGCTGCAATTATAAGAATTCGAAAAAACGGCTTTGTAATTTTTGGCGGCCGCGCGATCGAGCATTCTGTAAAAAAACGATCGGCCAAGCTCTATGCCTCCGAGATTTACCGTGACCGCGACTTCCGGCTTGCTACTCGCGGGAAACGCAAGAACCGCCCATATGCCGGTTGTGTAACCCCATGCATTGATCAGCTTTACATCGTGTTCCGCGGCTGCGCTGCGGATCGCGCGTGCTTGCCCGCGGTCGAATTTCCCGCGGCGGATGTATGAATGCGTATTTACTCCGAATTCGCGAAATGATTTTTCAGTCGGACCGGGCGTGACGATCGTGAGCAGGTGTACTTCCCAGCCGCGGCGGATCAGCCCGCTGCAAAGATAGTAAAGCTGCATCGTTCTCCCCCCGTGCGAGCAAGAGGGATAAACGAAAAGCACCTTGCGCCTGCGCTCTTCAACTTCCGCGCTAGCCAATTATGCCGGCTCCTTTTTCATAATTCGCATATGGTTTCGGTTTTCGCTCATCGCGGTATTGGATTAATTTTCCGTGCGGCGATAGAGCGAGATTTTCCGCTCTGACAATCTCGAATTCGGCTTCCTCCAGGATTTTTCTGGAGCATTCAATAATTTCGGTTCGCGATTTGGAATCGAGATCGCCGCCGCAATACCGCAGTTCGTATTTAAAGTCCGCGATTCTCGCCACTTGGAATTTCCTTATCGCATCGTATTCCTTAAGCAAATGGTTGAAAAACAGCGGCGTCGTCTTGCGTCCAGAAGGCAGCTCCACAAGCTCCGCCCTCCTGCCCACAAGCAGGGGCAGGGCCTGCCCGCTTCTGCCGCATTTGCATTCTGTGAAATTCACCGAGCCGAGGTCCCCGATTTCGTATCTGATCATCGGAGTGGCGGTGTTCATCAGGTCGGTGACAAGCAGCATTCCGGTGTCGCCGTTTGCATCCAGATCCGCGCAGCGTTGGCTTTCGACGATGTACCTGGGATTGACATGCCGCGTGCCGTACTCGCACTCGACCGCAATCGAGCTTGCTTCCCTGCTTCCGTAATGATCCCTGATCGGCGCGCCGAACACCCGCGCGAATTCGGCTCGCAGCCGGTCGGTGAGAACCTCGGCCCCGACCCATGCCGCCTTTACCGTACCGCGAGGGATCGAAATTCCTTCCTCGGCCGCGATCCTGCAGCATTCTTCAAGCAGTCCGGAAAAACCGTATACGGCGCAGCCCGGATTTTTCTTCACCGTCTCCAAAAAGCGAATGTAAACATCCCTCGTGGGACTGAATCCTCCGAATACGGTCAGCGGATCGAGAAACCTCCGCAGGCCCGACTTTTTCGCGGCGAAGATGCCGATGTCCCGGTCGCTCCCCCACAGGCTGAACGTTTTCATCCATGGCCGCCAGCCCACAACGGTCATCGCCTCGTGGGTCGCTCCGCGGTTTTCGTCGTCGTCAAGTTTGCTTCTGAAATGGTAAACGGGCTCGCCGGTGGAACCTCCTGTTCCGCGCTCGAAATAAATCGGATTGCCGTCGTACCTTGTTTTCAACTTCGCGAACAATTCGCGCAGCTTTTCCCTGGTGAGCACCGGCAGCGCGCACAGATCCTCGAAACCGCGAATACCGCCGTCCATTTCAAAGTCGGGTTCAAGCGAGATGCCGCGGCTTTTGAATACGGAGACAAGCTTGAAAAGGCGGGCAAGCGCCTGCCTTTCGTACTCCTGAACGGGAAGCCGCCACATTTTCCTGCACCACTCGCGCCCGCGCGCGTATCCGGGCTGCATGACCGGCGCGGCCGCGTAATATGCCCTTAAAATGAGTTCGTTTAAATTCGGGCGCAATTTATTCCCCCTCAATGTCTCCCGGATGCATCCAAGTAATTCACTTCCCTTGCAAGTTCGATGCCGTATTGCTCCTTCACGCGCGCCTGCGCCAGCTCGATCAACGCGCGTACGTCCGCCGCGGTCGCGCCGCCCAAATTCACGATGAAGTTCGCGTGCAAGCTGCTGATTTGCGCGTTGCCGCGCCTTTCGTTCTTGAGTCCGCAGCGCTCTATGTAATAGCCGGCCGAATACGCGCCCGTCCCGTCTTTCTCCACGAACGGCGCCGCGGCGTCCAGGTCGACTCGCTTGAACACGCTTCCGCAGTTCGGGTAATTCTGCGGAAACCGCGTCGAGCGGATGGTTTTTATTTCGTCCATCCGCGCGCGGATCGCCGCCGCGTCCTTCCCCGGCGTAAGCGCGATGGAAAGCTCGGTTATCAGCCTTTCGGTGCCGGTGAACTCGCTCTCGCGGTATCCCAGGTAAACCGCGTCGCGTGTTTTCGATACGACCGTTCCGTCGCGCTCCACCCAGGTCACATCAATAAGTATGTCGCCGATGGAGCGGCCGTAGCACCCGGCGTTCATATACACGCCGCCGCCCAGGCTGCCCGGCACGTCGCAAAGCTCCTCCATCCCGGATAGCCCGTTTTCGAATGCGAACTCGGTCACGTCGGGCAGCCACACCCCCGCTCCCGCGCGAATGACCGCGCCGTCGCGCTCAAGATACGTCATCTTACGTGTCGTGACGACAAGCCCAGGAAAGCCCGCGTCGTCCACCAGCACGTTCGATCCCCAGCCGAGGCCTATGTAGGGCACGCCGAGCGCCGCGGACGACGCAACTGCGGCCGCAACCTGGTCTGTATCGTACGGATAGGCGACGATCCCCGCCGGCCCGCCGATTTTGAAAGTAGTGAACGGGGCGAGCGGAACGCCGCGTTCGAACTCGACGCCCGCGCGCGCCAGCGCCCCGGCCAGCTCGTCCAGGCCGCGTTGCTTCTTTGACTTTCGCGCTACGTTCGCTTCCAATTCAAATCAATCAGCGATACAAACCGACAAATATTCTACTCCGAGCTGGAATAATGGCCAAACCGGGCTCGCGCCGCCGGTCCGATGGTAAAATTAACTTCCTATGAAAATCTACATCGGCAACGATCACCGCGGTGTCCCGCTAAAGAAGCACGTGATGCAATGGCTGCAGGAACAGGGCCACGAGGTTGTCAACTGCGGCGTGGACACTACCGAAAGCGTGGACTATCCCGACCAGGCCGCGGACGTTGGACGCAAGGTTGCGGCCGATCCCGGCAGCATCGGCATCCTGTTCTGCGGCAGCGGGGTGGGCGTCGCCATCGCTGCGAACAAGATTAAGGGCGTGCGCGCCGCGCCGCTGTGGGACAGGTGGATCGCGGAGTACGCAAAGCGACACAACGACGCGAACGTGATCACGTTCTCGAACGAGCGCCAGTCGCACGACGACGTGATGGAGCTGATCGAAATATTCCTTGGCGCACAGTTCGAAGGCGGCAGGCACGAGGCGCGGGTGGAAAAAATAAAGGGGTTGGAGGAATAGTCCTTCCAATGTCTTCTTAACTCGATACAATCAACCGCATAACGCGCGATGCAATTAATCAGATGTTGATGATTTGTTCAATTAGCGCTTCTTTGCTCATCCCCAAATGTTGTGCTACTTCCCTGATAATACTGGAAAGCGTTTTCGTTTTGATGGGATTATGCGCAGGGACAGTAATTTTATGACCGTTTCGAGCTAGTCAAACATGGCTGCTAGCTTGCCTGATGCGCCTATAACCTAGTCGCTCAAGCGCGGCAATCAGTTTACCGGAAGAGAGATTTCTTGGAAGCTTAATTGCTAGACAGCAATTACTTCGTCACGCACGAAATGCAGCCTGATTGCTCTCGGCATCCCATCATCCTCATCGAAATGGCATTTGACTGCGTCGCGCACCATTTCGTGAAGTTCCTCCAAACTGTCAGCCTGCGTGAAGATGGCTTGGCCGACCGCGCAAGCGGAGTATCCGCCGTCCGGATCCTCTTCCACCATGAATACGATTTCGGTCATCAAATCCTTCATACTGATTATAACCGAAATTGCCGGGGCGGGTGTTGCATTTGGCCACCAAGGATCCGACCGCGGGACAAATGCTATCCTTACCCACCTTATGAACCCGGTACATGTTCAATCCGGCCAGCGACGCGCGCAATCCGCGCAGCCCGCGCGCGTCCGGACGATCGGATTCATCAGCCTCGGTTGCCCAAAGAATCAGCTCGATCTGGAGCTTATGCTCGGCCAGGCCGAGGTCAGCGGCTTCCGCATAACCAACCGTATAGAGGAAGCAGACATCCTCGTAGTCAACACCTGCGCGTTCATCGGCCCCGCGGTCGAGGAAGCCGACCGCAACATCCGCGACGCGGCGCGCTACAAACGCGACGGCCGGTGCAGCCGGCTGATTGTCTCCGGCTGCCTCCCGCAATACATGAAGGACAAAGCGGCCGAGAAGTACCCGTTCGTCGACGCATTCATGACGCCGAACGACGTGATGAAGCTTCCCGAAGTGCTTGAGGAGCTGGAGCACGGCGAGCGGATCACCGTCGGGCAGAGCGTCCCGCTTCCGAGCTTCCTTTACGACGGTGCCGGGCCGCGGATCCGCAGCACCCCGCCGGGGATGGCCTACGTCAAGATCGCCGAGGGCTGCAACCACACCTGCCAATTCTGCTGCATACCTAGCATCCGCGGCAGATTCCGCAGCCGGACGATCGCGAGCATTGCAGGCGAAGTCGAGGCGCTGGTCGCTTCGGGCGTCCGCGAAATCGTGCTTATAAGCCAGGACAGCACGCATTTCGGCAAGGACAGGCGCGCCGACGGCGAGGATTTGCCCGCGCTTTACGCGCGATTGGCCGCGATTCCGGGCGATTTCTGGGTCAGGACGATGTATTTGTACCCAAACAAGGTCACAAACGCCGTTTTAGCGCAGGTTGCGGCCAATCCCGAGCGGCTTTTGCCATATTTTGACATCCCGATACAGCATGTCAGCGACGATATTTTGCGCGCCATGCGCCGGATCGGCGACAAGCGTGCTATAATCGGTTGTCTTTCGACGATTCGCCGGGAAGTTCCCGGCGCGATTATACGTACAAACCTGGTTGTGGGTTATCCGGGTGAAACCGAAGCGCATTTCCGCGAACTTTTGGAGTTCGTCAAGGAAGGCTTCATCGATCGTTTAGGGGTGTTCCCCTTCTCGAATCATCCCGGCATTCCTGCGTACCAGGAGAACGAAGCTATCTCCGAGGAGGAGAAGCAAGCGCGGCGTAACCTTCTGATGCAGGCGCAGCAGGAGGTTGCTAGGCTGAAGAACGAGCAACTGGTCGGTCAAACGTCCAGGATATTGATCTATGAGCGAAGGAAGGTCGACGGGAAGGGCTATGTGTACCTCGGCAGGAGCTATCGTGACGCGCACGAAATCGACGGCGTCACTTACGTGCATTCGCGGGAGCGAAGGCCCACCGGGGAATTTGCGCTTGTGCGCATAACCAAAGCGCATCCTTACGATCTTGAAGCGGCGTTCATAGGCTGAACTCGTCGGCCCGGCGGCCCGCGGTCTTTTCCTCTCCGGAAAAGGAGTGAAATGAACGAGGTTGCCGAACTCGCGGCCAGGCTTCATAAGATCCTGACCGGTACGGGCGCGACGCTTGCGGTTGCCGAATCCTGCACGGGCGGGAAAATCGCGGCCGCAATCACATCCGTTCCGGGTTCCAGCGCCTATTTCAAGGGCGGCGTCGTCGCGTACGCGAATGAAGCAAAAACGGCCCTGCTTGAAGTTGATCCCGAGTTGATCGAGCGAAACGGCGCGGTTGACGCGGCTGTCGCGGAGCAGATGGCCCAGGGAGCGCGAAAGGCGTTCGGTGCTTCGTTCGCGGTGGCGACCACCGGCATTGCCGGTCCGGACGGAGGCACCGAGGAAAAGCCCGTCGGACTCGTTTACATTGCAACGGCTTGTCCGCGCGGCGCGGATTCCCGCCGATTCGTTTTTGCAGGTGATCGCAACCAAGTGCGGATTCAGGCCGCAAAAAAGGCGCTCGAAATGCTGCTGGAGGGTTTCCAGTCGGCTGCGGGCGCTGCAAAAACCTGAATTAGCATCGGATTTGCTGGTGTTTTTCGTGCAGTTGAATTAATCGTTCGTACGCAAGGAGATAGGAATGAGTTCGAAAGCTGACAAGGACAAGGCGCTTGAAGCTGCGAAAGCCCAGATCGAGCGGCAGTTCGGAAAAGGTTCGATAATGCAGCTCGGCGAAAAGCCGATCGTGCGGACCGCGGTCATTTCCACGGGCAGCCTTGCGCTGGATCTCGCTCTTGGAGTGGGCGGATTGCCGCGCGGAAGAATCGTGGAGATTTACGGGCCGGAGGCGGGAGGCAAAACCACGCTTGCGCTTCATTGCATCGCGGAGGCGCAAAAGCTGGGCGGCCGCGCCGCGATTATCGACGCGGAGCACGCTGTCGATCCCGAATACGCGGCAAGGCTGGGCGTGAACATTGACGAGCTGCTGATTTCACAGCCGGATACCGGAGAGCAGGCGCTCGAGATTTGCGAGATGCTGGTGCGAAGCGGCGCGATAGACGTTATCGCAGTGGACAGCGTCGCCGCTCTCGTCCCGAAGGCGGAAATCGAGGGCGAGATGGGAGACGCGCACATGGGGCTCCAGGCGCGCCTGATGAGCCAGGCGCTTCGCAAGTTGACCGCGATCGTCCATAAGTCCAACACGATTCTGATTTTCATCAATCAGGTACGTGAGAAAATAGGAATCGTCTTCGGCAATCCCGAGACCACGCCCGGCGGGCGCGCTCTTAAATTCTACTCTTCCGTGCGGATCGAAGTGCGGCGGGTGGACAGCGTAAAGGTCGGCAACGAGGTTATAGGCAATATCGTCGAAGGCAAGATCGCAAAAAACAAGGTCGCGCCGCCGTTCAAGCGCGCGCGGTTCGACATTATTTTCGGTCAGGGGATTTCGCGTACCGGGGATTTGCTGGATTTGGCCGTGGAAATGGGTGTCGTTACGAAGAGCGGCTCCTGGTACAACTACGGCGACGAGAAGCTCGGCCAAGGAAGGGAAAACGCGAAGCAGGTGCTTGCGGACGATCCCAAGCTCTTCGCCGAAATCCGCGGCAAAATCCTGGAAAAGGCCGGCATCGAGATCGTCACCGAAGCCGGCGCGACCGAGGCGGAAGCCTGACCGGGGAAATGAACGTGATCAATCATTCAAGACAGGCGGTGTGTTATGCCAGGTGTACTGATAGGCGCCTTGAGCCTTTTGGGGTTCATAATAGGCGCGGCGATCGGGCACTTCCTGACTTGTCCCGTCCTAAACCGCCGAAGAGCGGAAAAGATTCTTGGAGAAGCTACCGAGAAAGCGAAGATGGAGCTCGAAAGGGCATCCGCAGAAGCCAAGAAACGCATAGCGGACGGGAAGGAAGAAGCCCAGAGGATAGTTCAGCAGGCGCAACGGGAAGCCAAAGACCTGGAGCGCGAAATAAAGAACAAGGAAAAGTCGCTCTACCGCCAGGAAGAACGACTTCAGAAAAATTTGGATCGGCTGGAGCGCAAGCTTCAGCAGGCCGACAAGACGCTTGAGGATGCCGAAGCGAAGGATCGCGAAGCGGAAGCGCGGCGGTCCGAAGTCGAAGGCCTTTTGGAAAAAATCGCGGGAATGAGCAAGGACGAAGCCCAGAGCATCGTTCTCGCCAAGGCGCGCGAGCAGTCGGAATACGAAATCGCCAAGATGACGCGCGAACTCGAGGAGGAGGCGCGGCAGAACGCGGCGGCGCGCGCGCGCCAGCTTATCGTCGAAGCCATGCAGCGTACGACGGTAGACCATTACAGCGAAGCGATCATTTCCACTATCACGCTCAAGAACGACGAAATGAAAGGCAGGATAATCGGGCGCGAGGGCAGGAACATCCGCTCTATCGAGGCCGCGACCGGAGTGGACGTGATTATCGATGATACTCCGGGCGTTGTCGTGCTTTCCTGTTTCGATCCCGTGAGGCGCGAAATCGCGCGCCTATCCTTGGAGCGTCTCGTTACCGACGGCCGAATCCACCCGGCCAAAGTGGAAGAAATCGTTGAAAAAGTGCAGCAAGAGGTGGAGGAGATAGTTTGGCAGGCCGGTCAGGAAGCGTGCTTTCAGACTGGAATCAGCGGCGTCCATCCGGAAATAATCAAGCTTCTCGGAAAGCTCAAATTCCGCACCAGTTACGGCCAAAACGTGTTAAAACACTCGGTGGAAGTCGCGCACCTATCCGGGCTGATCGCTGCCGAGCTTGGTATCAAGCCGAAATACGCGAAGCGCGGCGGTTTGTTGCACGATATCGGCAAGGCGATAGTCGCGGAGCAGGAAGGAAGCCACCCGGCCGCGGGCATGGAATTTGCACGCAAATACAATGAAAATCCGATCGTGTGCAACGTGATAGGCGCGCATCATGGCGACATCGAGATGACGCTGGAGGCGGCGATCGTTCAGGTTGCCGACGCATTGTCCGCGTCGCGGCCCGGCGCGCGCGGCGAGGCGCTGCAAAGTTATATTCAGCGCCTGACCAAGCTGGAGGAGGTTGCGAGCAAGTTCACGGGCGTGGACAAAGCGTTCGCGATCCAGGCGGGACGGGAGCTTCGGGTGCTTGTCAAGCCCGATGTGGTGGACGACGTGCTTGCCTGGGATCTCTGCCGCAAGATATCGCGGCAAATCGAGCAGGAGCTCGAATACCCCGGGATGATCAAGGTGACGCTGATCCGCGAGGTGCGCGAGGTGGAATACGCGCGCTAGCGACACGCGGAATCCGCGGTAGAATCGGTTGGATGGTGTAAGGGTATGAGCGGTCACAACAAATGGTCAAGCATCAAACATCGCAAGGGCGCGCAGGACGCAAAACGCGGTGCGCTCTTCAGCAAAATCATCCGCGACATCGTCGTGGCGGTGCGTGAAGGCGGCGCGAACGAGGAGAACAACGCCGCGCTCAAGACGATGCTGGAAAAGGCGCGCGCCGCCAATATGCCCAAGGATACGGTCGAGCGCGCGATTGCCCGCGGCTCCGGCGGCGCGGGCGGCACGAAGTACGAAACGATTATTTTCGAAGGGTACGGCCCGGGAGGCGTCGCGGTGATCGTCGAGGCGCTTACGGATAACCGCAATCGCGCGGTATCCGATATTCGTCACGCGTTTTCAAAGTCGGGAGGAAACCTGGGAGAAACGGGATGCGTTTCCTGGATGTTCGAGCGCAAGGGGCGATTCGAAATACCGGCCGAAGGTTTCGACGAAGACTCGATTATGGAACTAGTTCTCGAATCCCCCGCCGACGACTATTCTCTGGAAGGCGATGTTTACGTCGTAACCAGCAAGCCGGAGTGCTTCGGCGCTGCGCGCCAGTTTTTCGAAAGCAAGGAAATCGAGTTGAACGCCGCCGATCTCGTACTTGTGCCCAAAAGTACGGTTCCCATCAGCGACGAGAAAACGGCGTCGCAGTTGCTCAGGCTGATGGATTCGCTCGAAGACCTGGACGATGTTCAAAGCGTTTCGGCCAACTGGGAGATGGACGACGAAATCTTGGAGAAGGCGGCCGGATAGTGCGCGTCCTCGGCATCGACCCTGGTTATCACAGGATGGGGCTTGCCGTAGTGGACTACGCGGGAAGCACGGTGTCGCTTGCGTACAGCGCGCTTGAAGAAACAAATCCTGAATGCGATTTCGCCGAGCGGCTGGCCTTGATACATGAATGCGTCCGCCAGGCAATAGTTGATTATTTCCCGGAAGCGGTCGCGGTCGAGGAAATTTATTTCTCAAGAAACGTTAAAACCGCAATCGGCGTCGCGCAGGCGCGCGGCGTGATTTTGCTCGCGGCCGCGCAGGCCGGACTTCCGGTGTTCGAATACAAGCCCGTCGCGGTCAAGCAGGCGATAACGTCCAACGGCCAGGCGGACAAGTCGCAGGTCGCGTTCATGGTCGCGCGTCTTACAGGTCTCGACGTGAAAAAATTGGCAGACGACGAAATAGACGCGGTCGCGGTCGCGCTGTGCCACGCGTTCAAGCGCCGCGAAAGGGTGACGGCATGATTTCGCATCTGGACGGAGTCGTGATTTCCGTTGACCGCGCCGGCCGTTTGGAGCTGGAAGTCGGCCCGGTTTGTTTCGAGCTTGCGGCCGCGCCGGGATGCGACGCGCATTTTTCGGCGGGGGACAGCGTGCGCGTATACACGCACCTTGCGATTACGGCGGAAAAACTCGCGTTTTACGGATTCGCGACCGCGGAGGAACGCGACCTTTTCAGGCTGCTCCTGACCGCGAGCGGCGTAGGGCCTAAGATCGCGCTTTCACTCGTTTCGCTTTCCGCGCCCGCGGTCGCGCGCGCGATCGCGACCGGCGAATCGCGGCTTCTCACCGCGGCGCCCGGCGTCGGGGCGAAACTCGCGGAAAAAATAATCGTCGAACTGCGCGACAAAATCGGCGAGCTCGCCGCGCTCACCGAGCCGCCGCGCAAGGGCAGGGAGCAGGCCCCGTCCGCAGAGGCGGCCGACGGCGCTTTTAAAACCGCGGTCGCCGCGCTTTTGCAGCTCGGATTCCCCAACCGCGCGGCGCTGAAAGCCGTATCCGAAGCGGAGGACGAAGTCGGCGCGGGCGCGGATGCGGCGGAGCTGATCAAGGCCGCGCTGCGGCGCGTGCGCGCCTGACCGGGCGCGTCCGGCTCGCCGTGATATAATTAAAAATCCGCCAATCGCCGGCATGGGAACCATCGTTCGGGCCAAGTCTGTGCTTTCCGACAGCCGCACGCTCCTGCGCGGCAAGTCCGTGCGCGTGAGCAGGGGCAGGATTTCCGAAATCGGCGATTTCAACGCGCTCGTTTCCCGCAATTCCGGCGACCGCGTGCTGGATTTTCCGAACGCGGCGGTGCTTCCCGGCTTCATCAACTCGCACTGTCATCTTGAACTGGACTGGTGCAAGGGCAGGATCGGCTACAACGGCAATTTCATCGACTGGCTTCAGTCCATCCGCGATATCAAATTCGGCCCCAATCCTCCCGTTCCCGACCCGTTTCCATCCATACGCGAGATGTTTTCTACAGGCACTACCACGCTCGTGGATCATTACACGATGGACGTGCCGATCGCGCGCGTCCGCGCCACCGGCCTTCGTTATTTCCCGATGCGGGAAATGTTCGAGTTCAACAACCACGAGCCGGACATAAAAAAGCTCGCCGCGCACACCGCGTACAGCTTCGCGGTGCACGCGCCCTACACCGCGTCCAAGGAAATCGCGCTAGCATGCAAAAGCCTCGCGGATTCCTGGCGGCGGCCGATATCGACGCACCTGTCGGAGATGCGCGCCGAAATAGAGTTTATCCGCACCGGCAACGAGGACATCGAGCGCCTGCTCAAAAAAGGCGACGCGCACGATCCCCACTGGCAGGGCGCGGGGATGACGCCGGTCGAATATTACTACCGGCTCGGAATGCTGGGTCGGCGCACCTACGGGATTCATTTGAATTACTGGGAAGAAAACGACCTTTACTACCTTGCGAAAAGCGGGCTGACTCCGGTCTACTGCCCCAAGAGCCACCGCTACTTCCGGCATCCGAAGCATCCCGTCGAGACGTATATGCGCGCGGGATTGTGCGTCGCGCTCGGCACCGACTCGTACGCGTCGAACGACAGGCTTTCGGTGCTGCACGAGGCTCGGCTGGTGCTTGAAACGTTCCCGGATATGCCGCTGGCCGCGTTGTTCGACATGATTACGATCAACGGCCTGCGTCCGCTCGGGCTGCACCACGACCTCGGCCGCGTGCGCCTCGGATGCATCGGCGACCTGACAGTCTGGCCCGGCGTCGCGGGCGAAAGCGCGGACGAAGTGATCCGCGAGATCGTGACGGGCCACGAAACCTGCGCCGCGACGATGGTAGCGGGGCGGGTTGTGCATACGGACTAGCGGCTTTGCTTTAAGGAGTGCGCAGGCCATGCCTGCGCTTTGTTTCATTAGGTAAAGCACTCCGCAATATTTCCCCACTGCATATACTGCCGATCTCCAGATTGGCGAATCCCCCTTAAAGGGCGCAATTTCGGACAGGTTTTTGCTTGCGATGCAACAAAATCCTCCAGCGCAAGTCTAAAGATTGTCGTTAAATTGGAGTCTCGCGGCCTTGTGAAAACTGGAGCTTGGCGTGAATAAAGGAAAAATAATCAGGTAATTTTGCTCCTGAATGCCAACATATGACATCCGATTTTTTTTTTTTGTCGTAAGTGGCTTTTTCGCTTGACAAGCACCTCGGTTCCGGGTATAATGGCAATCGGTTGGAAAGGCCAAAGGAGTGTGCTGGGTATATGCTTCTTGGAAAAAGGCAGTTGAAACTGAGTCACAGTGTCAACCTTGTCTTTGTTTTTCTGCTACTTCTAGTGCAGGTAGTAATGGTGCAAGATGCGCCCGCGAATTCGACCGAGATTTCCGGACAACGCTATTCACAATTCTGGTCGAATACTTGCTGTCGGGCCTTGTATGGATATGGCATTAAATCCGACCTTAGTGCCATCTATGAGTTTCTCACCGATGTCGAGCAATATGATTCTACATTAGCCAATCCTATGAAGAGGATGGAGCCAGTTCCGACAGCAGGTGCAAGCCGATGGGACTATGCTTCTGCTGATGCGATTAATTCTAGAGATTATTGCACGGATTTTGTTGGGGCATTAATTTTGCTTCGGTTCTGCTCGTTTTCCCAAGCATTAGATTTGCTTAGGGGCAACCATGAATTGCAATCGGAATTCGATTTGCTATGGAGAAAATATTCGGGACCGGCGATTTGCCTGATGGAGGATCAAGGTTCACTGCTGGAGGATTGGCCAAATACAGTCAGTTTCTTAGAGGCTGATTCGACTGGTGTTGCGATCAACATTCTAAGGATTGAATTCTCGGAAACATACTCATCAAGCAGGGATTTTGTGCAGGATAATCCGATCTACCGGCCGTATCATAGCTGGTTTGGTATTAATGTTAACAGCTTAGAAGGAGAGGATGATGGCAAGTGAAATGGCTTTGGAAGACCGCAATTTGGACTTCCCCAATGCTGTGGTGAAGATGGCTGTTGCAATAGCGCTTTCGGATCGCATCATGCAGATTGTGGAAAATTGCAGAAGCAAATATCCGCAGCCGCATAAAATAGAAGATGTCACGACAAGAGGTGGCAACATTTCTCCTGAAGGCATCCCCATGTGTCCTGGTCCAAGTCCATATACGTGTGTTTCCAGTTTTACCTGTGATTCATCGCAGCCCCTTTTTGTGTGCAATGACCAATCGTTTAGGTGTTTGGATGTTTACGGAGGATGCACTGGGGTAAACTACGAATGTGCATCGGCACCGGAACCGACTTGTTACGAAAATTACGATTTTTCTTGCGATGAACAGGAAAACTTCCGGTGTGAAGCTGACGTTTTTAAATGCTACGCATCTCAAGATACAAACAAGTTTGAGTGCGAAGGCGAAAATGGCACTTATTTTGACTGCGACGATGGCAGCAAGTACGATTTCGCGTGCGGGGAATTGCCCGGTGGCTATCCCGGAACTCGTTTTGATTGCAATGACGACACAGAAGACAGTTTCGACTGTTCGGAGAAGCACATATTCAATTGCAACAATTTGTTTACTTGCAAAGGTGGCCATGACTGCACCGGCGGCGACACATCCTGTTCTCAGACTTGGGATCCAGAGGGATTACCGGATGACCCCGGTCCGGGTGTGTTTTCATGCATGTGGCAGTTTCACTGCAGTGCGGAGGATGAGCAGGCTACGCATTTTTTATGTACAACGCACTCTATGTTTTCTTGTGGGAAGGCAGGTGCAACTTCCCCAAGCTTTACTTGCAGGAATGCGGAAGGTCAGGACACCTTTAATTGCGGGAACAACGGGACTAAGTTCCATTGCGCGGACAACGCATACCATTGCGGCAAATGCGCAGGATCGGGTCCTCCGTATCTTGTGTACGAAATTTTCGCCTGCGACATTGACGATCACAAGTTCGAGTGCGACGAAGACCATCCGGAAGGATTTGACTGCGAGAGGTACGATTGCGGAAACGAAACACATGTGTGTTCAGTGGTGATGTACCACTTATAGCCATAGTTCGAGGCCATGTTGTGAATTCCTTTGACACCTTCATCAATAAGCGCATGATGCCACCCGTCATGCACTTGGACATGATCATGACGACCAAGTGCAACCTGTATTGCACCTACTGCTTCATGGAAAAGAAGCAACCCAGATCCATGTCTCCGGATGTGTTGGAGCGCGCTGTTGCGTTTCACAGCGAGTATTGCCGTCATTTGAATCCGCAGGTTACATATATAGGCGGCGAGCCACTAATTGAGATAGGCCTGATTGAGCATGCAACGGCGCTGTACAGGGGAATATGCTCGAAGCAAGGAAAAACTCCAGGCTTTTCGCTGACGACGAACGGAACGCTGCTTGACCAGACCATGGCCGAGCGCCTGGCAGGTATGCAAATTAAATATCTGCTTTCCATTGACGGTTCCGAGCATTCGCATAATAAATACCGACATTTTGCCGACGGCGCACCGACATGGAAATTGATAACGTCACGGCTTCCAGAGTTGAAGCGCTATCAACCATGGCAAGGAGCGCGTGTTACGGTTAATCCCGACACTGTTTGCGATTTGGCCGAGGGTGTGAAATGTCTTTTCGAGTGCGGCGTTAACCAGTTTATCATAGGCGCGGCGACGGGGGTTGAGTGGAAAGACGAGGAAATAACGGCCTATGAAGAGCAAATGTTAAAGGTTGCCCAATATCACAACGAAATGAAGGCGAAAAAGGCGCCCATCCGGCTGACCATTTTCGAGTACGACACCGAAAAGCCTCAGGATCGCAAAAGGGGCCAATGGGGTTGCGGCGCGGGCAGGGGAAGGCTTTCAGTTGATCCGGCAGGCACGATTACTGGATGTGCCAAGATTCAGGGCTGCAACAACGGCAACGGCATTTTCGTATTAGGCAATATCTTCGAAGGCATAACAAACTTGCGCGAACGGTACGCACTCAACTGGGATAACCTTCAATTGAGATCAAAATGCAGGGATTGCGACATTGCGGACCGTTGCTCCAGTGGGTGTCCGGCAGTCAACTTCACAGAGACGGGTAATCCGTTCATTCCGAGCGATCATAATTCCAAGTTTACCCGGATTTATCACCGGCTGGAGGAAGTTCTGAATGCATGTGCCTGAGAAACCAGAATCGATAAATGGACGATTCGATCTTGACGAGGAAACAATCGAGTTGGCGGTTCAGATTGCGGTCGCCCGGATGGAAGCAGAACGCCAGTTCCGGGAGTTTGTTTCGGACCCGATCAAGGCGAAGTCGCTTGCCGAGTACGTCAGGATGCAGGCTCGGATTTATAGGCGGAAAATGCAGGAAGCCGAAAAGCCCGCGGGAGCAAATTCAGAAAATTGCCCCTGCTAATACTGTCTGAACAGCGCGTGGAGCTTGCCGAGGACGCGCAGCTCCTTTTCCTTGAGCTCCCGGTCGCGGTACTTGGGGTTGTGCGAGCGCAGGATGACCTTGCCCTCTTTATATATCACCTGCTTGAGCGTCGCTTCGTCTTCGATAAGGCACGCGGCGATTTCGCCGGAGAGCACCTTGGGCTGCTTGCGGATGACGACCGTGTCCCCGTCGAAGATGCCCGCGCCCATCATCGAGTCCCCCTTCACCTGCAGGGCGAAGAACTCCCCCCCCTCCGGAAGGCTCGTCGGGTAGTTGAGCGTTCCCAGCACGTTGTCGTCCGCGAAGATGGCCTCGCCCGCGGCGATCGCGCCGTACAGCGGCACGGCGCCGCGCCCGATCCGGCCAAGCGCGACGTCTGCCTTGTCTGTCAAGAGGATGCCGCGGCTGCGCATCTTGTCCCGCACCAAGTATCCTTTTTTTTCCAGCGCCAAAACGTGGTCGTAAGCGCCTTTCACGCTGCACTGGTATGCGCCCGCGATGTCGCGGATGGTGGGGGGGTAGCCCTCGTCGTCTATGAATTCGGCGACGATTTCGAGTATCACTTTCTGGTTGTCGGTGATTTCTTTCATGACAAACGCTCGTATAGCACACATCCGTCACATTGTCAAGCGCCGGCGGGTATAATGCCGCCGTGGGACGTTTCCGAGAGTGGCCGCCCGAAATTCTGGAGAAGGTGCGCAGCCTTCCCGACGCGCCCGGCGTGTACCGGATGCGGGACAAGCGCGGCCGCATACTTTACATCGGAAAGGCGCTCTCGCTGCGCGACCGCGTGTCGTCCTATTTCAACAAATCGCCCAAGCACGGGCCGAATATCGAGTACATGCTCGGGCGCCTGGAAGACTTCGACGTGATGCTGACGCGTACCGAAAACGAAGCATTCATCCTCGAAGCGAGCCTCATCAAGCAGTTCCAGCCGAAATACAACATCCTGTTGAAGGACGACAAGGAATACCCGTATATAAAAATCACGACGAACGAGCCGTATCCGCGCCTGCTCGTCACGCGCAGCGTCGCCGACGACGGCAGCCGGTATTTCGGGCCGTACACCAGCGTCAACGCGATGCGGATGGCGCTTCGGTTCATATCGAACCTGTTCAACCTGCGAACCTGCTCCCTTGACCTCGACGGCAAGAAGTTCATCCCCAAGCCCTGCCTTGACTACCACCTCAAGCTCTGCAGCGGCCCTTGCGCCGACCTGATAAACCGTGACGACTACGGCGGCTTAGTCCGCCAGGCGATCAAGTTTTTCTCCGGCAGCGAATCCGAAGTCCAGTCCGAGATCGAGCGGATGATGTACGAAGCCAGCGAAGCCCGCCGCTACGAAGCCGCCGCCCGGTTCCGCGACGTCCTCTATGCCGTGAAGCGCACCCGCGACCGCCACCGGCTCTGGGGCCGCCCGGACGACTTCTTCGACGCGCTCGGCTATGCCTATTCCGAAAAAACCGCCGTCGTGATGGTGTTGCCCGTCCGCGGCGGCCGCGTCTTGGGCGAGCTAGAATTCAAGATGGAGAACGAGCTGGAGGAGGAGCCCGGCGTCATCCTCGCCAGCTTCATCCAGCAGTATTACTCCAACCGCGAGCACATCCAGCCGGAGATCCTGCTGCCGCTCGAAATCCCCGCCGCGCCCGCCGCCGCCGAATGGCTGACCTCCCTCCTCGGCCGAAGCGTCCATCTGAAAGTCCCGCGGCGCGGCCCCCGTGCGGATCTCGTGCGGATGGTGATGGAAAACGCCGCCGAGCGCCTTAAATCCCGGCTGCTGCGCGCCCCCGGCGAGTTCGTGATCACCCCCGGCGTCTCCCGCGTCAAGGAGCTTCTCTCGCTTCCGTTCTATCCACGCCGCATCGAGGGTTACGACATCAGCCACCATCGCGGCAAGGAGACCGTCGGCAGCATGGTCGTATTCACGGACGGCTCGCCAGACAACCGCGCCTACCGCAGCTTCACGATCCGCGGCAAGACCGCCGGCGACGACCTGAAGGCGCTCTCCGAAGTGCTGCGCCGCCGCCTCCTGCGGTTTCTCTCCGACGACAAGTGGCATTTCCCCGATACGCTTTTGCTGATTGACGGCGGGCGCACCCAGCTTGACGCTGCGCTGGCCGTCGTCCGCGAGCTCAAGCTAGAATATCCCGCGGGGCTGCGCCACGACGGCGCAAGCTTCGAGAACGGGGACGGCGGCGCTCCGGCCGGGCCGGATGAAACAAAGGCCGCGGATTCCGAAGATTTGGATTCAGCGGATACCG
>JABRWB010000036.1 GCA_039961635.1 bacterium | reverse complement strand
TGATACAATATTCACAAGGCCGGCACTTCAATGGACTTGCGGCCTGAAGGCCGCTGCCTTTGTTGAGTTGCCGGACGGCCCGCGGCGTGAACGCCGCGCTTCTCGAACCCGATTGGGATTGATTTTCGCGGCCTAAAGGCCGCGCTTCCCGGCATCCGGTTTGGGAATGATGCCGCGCGTGCCCCCGATGCTAATATCCGGCGATGGCGCATTCGACCAGGAGCGGCTCGTCGCTAGCACATCCGGTAATGCTGTTCGGGCTTCTGTCCGCGTCGCGGCGGCTTGATTCCGCCGCGTACCGGGCCGTGTGCGCGGATATCGGAACGACGCTGGAGGCGTCGGAAAGGCTTGCGGGGGAGGGAATTCTGCTGGGCAACCTGCCCTTGAGACTCGCGCTTGAAGGGCTTTCGCGTTCCCCGCACTATCCCGCGATATCCGAGCTTGCGGGAAGGGAATGCTGCAATTTTTTGCTCCGGGATTTGAAATCGCCCGCAATAATCAAGGGGACAGCTTTCCCGCAGTTCGCATTCGGCCGCGCGGTGAAATCGGCGGCGAAACTGCTTTCGGGACTGGATAGCGGAATGAGCGTATCGCTGCTCCGCAAGCGCAACTTGTATTTCGCGGAAGTGCGCGGCTCGCCTTTCGCGCTCGGAAATTCGACGGTTCCGCAGTGCGCATTCATCACTGGATTTTTCAGGCACGCGCTGTACCAATCCCGCGGCGCGGAGCCGGAAGTCGAGGAGCTTGTATGCGCCGGATGCGATTCGGCGAGCCGGTTTTGCTTGTTCGCTCTGCCCGAAAAATGACAGCGGCTATTTTCTTGCTCTGACAAGCAGGATAAGACCCGCAATCGCGAAAAGCAGCGTCGGAGTCCAGGCCGCGTAAACGGCCGGCAGCTTGCCCAGATAGCCGAGCATCCGGAACGAGAAAAACAACGCGTAATAAATCAGGGCAAGAACGAAAGCAAGAACCAATCCGAGATTGCGTTCGTCCCTCGGCCCGCGCAGGCTCATCGGAACGGCGACGAGCACGAACACGACGCTGGCGAAGGGAATTGCGAACTTGAGGTAATACTCCGTCTGGTCCATCCACAGGCTTTCCTGCCTGTCCTTTGCGACGAATTGAAAACGCTTCAAGTCCTCGGCCATTTCCCGCTGCTTCGTCTTGACGCGCTCGATCAGCTCCTTGCTGGACAATTCCTGCGGCGCCGTGTCGTACTCCATCATCGAAAACTTGCGCTCGATGTCCACCTCCGTGCGGCTCGCCGTGGCGGATGCGATCACGTTGCCGGTCTTTTCGTCCGTTTCTATAACGCGCACGTTTTCGAGATTCAGGAATTTGTTTTTGACCGTCGCCTTCTCGGCAAGAAACACCCGCGGCGTCTTCGCCTTTTTGGCGAAATCGAAGAGGCGGACGTTGTACATCACGTCCGCAACGCGGTCGACGCGCTCGATGTAAAAATACTTGTCCTCCGGCGCCTTGATCACCACGTTCGGCTTTATATAGTCGATCACCTGGCTGTCCCAGAAAACCGCCAGCACTTTCGTGAACTGCTTGTTGTTCGCCGGAACTACGTATTCGTAAACCGACCATGCGAGTATCGCGGTGTACAAACCCAAACAAAGGAACGGAAGGAATATGCTGTACAGGCTCACTCCGCTGGCGACGAACATGGTAATCTCGTTGTCGCGGGAAAGCCTCCCCATCGCCATCAGCGTCCCCACGAGCATCGCGATGGGCAGCGCAAGCACGATGTACGCGGGCGCGGACAAAATCAGGATTTTTATGGTTGTGTAAATCGGTATTTTTTTGGAAAAAATCTTCTCGCCCAGAAGAAACAGGCTTGTCACAAGCATGAAAAACGTAAACCCCATCAGCGCCAGCAGCCACCATCCCCATACTTCGCTGAATACGTACTTGTCGATCTTGAGAAGGCGCAGGTTCGGAGAAGTGAGCCACCTGAAGAAAGCCTTTCCGGCACCCTGCCCGCTCCTCTCCGGCTTTCCGCCGCCTCCCGTTTTTCCCGCGCCGCCCGCCAATGCGCGCGCGATACGCGCGGGCCTCCTGCCCGGCCTGTAAAACGATCCTCTGGGATTGTTTTCCACTTGACCTCGACTGCGCGGCGCGCTTCCTTGCGGAAAGCTTCGCCTTAATTTGACGGGGATCGCCGGTCCGCCGTTCGGCCGATTCTATCATTCGCGCGGTATGCCCTTTTAAACGGGCCATTTCCGTTCCGGTTTGATAAAATATCCGCGGCGGAATATTCCGTACATGGCACCGGGAACCAAAAACGAAGGCGCGTCGCCGCAGTGCTCCTTTTGCAAGCAGGAGCAGTCTCTGCACGTCCGGATGGTCAAGGGGCCGGGAGTCTATATCTGCGAGCAATGCATCGAGGTCTGCCGCGAGCTTTTGGAGGAGCCGCGCAAAAGTTCGAAAGCGACCGACCTAACCGATCTCGCGTCGCTGCCGACGCCGCGCGAACTCGTGGAGTATCTGGACGAGTACGTCGTGGGCCAGCAAAACGCCAAGAAAGTGCTCTCGGTGGCGGTCTACAACCACTACAAACGCATCTGGTCAACCGTCAAAGGCGTCGAAATCGGCAAAAGCAACATCCTGATGATCGGCTCGACCGGCACCGGAAAAACGCTCCTCGCGCGCACCCTCGCGCGCAAACTCAACGTGCCGTTCGCGATCGCGGACGCGACCAGCCTCACCGAAGCCGGCTACGTAGGGGAGGACGTAGAAAACATCCTGTTTCGGCTGTACCAGGTTGCACAGGATTTCGGCGGCAACAGCGAAGCGGACTGGATCGCGCGCGCCGAGCGCGGAATCATTTACATTGACGAAATAGACAAGATCGGCCGCAAGTCGGAGAATCCGAGCATCACGCGCGACGTTTCCGGCGAGGGTGTCCAGCAGGCGTTGTTAAAGTTGATCGAAGGAACGCTGGCGCAGGTTCCGCCCCGGTTCGGCCGCAAGCACCCGCATGAGGAAACGATCCCGATAGACACCACCAACATTCTTTTCATCTGCGGCGGCACTTTCGAAGGCATCGAAAACGTCATCCGCAAGCGTCTCGGCAGACAGGTTCTGGGATTCCGCGCCGACTCGGGGCATTCGGTCAGCGACAATCGCTCGGAATTGCTCGTCCATGCGGAGCCCGAAGATTTGGTCAAGTTCGGCCTTTTACCGGAGCTGACCGGCCGCCTTCCGATAATCACCACACTGGAAGACCTCGACCACGAAGCTATGATCCACATCCTCACCGACCCGCGCGACTCTCTCGTCAAGCAATATCAATACCTTTTCAGCCTGGACGGAGTTGATTTGCGGTTTACGAAGCAGGCGTACGAGGAAATCGCAAAGTTCGCGCTCGCGCGCAAAACCGGCGCCCGCGGCCTTCGCAGCATCATGGAACGCCTGTTGCTGGATTTGATGTACCACGCCCCCGGACGCGCTCCCGGACGCATCGTCGAAATCGACGCCGACGACGTGCGCGGCATGCTCGAAGGCAAGCTGATTTCATTTCCCGATTCCGCGCAGCCCGTCCTCGTAGAGGACGCCGTGGTAGGCGCGCCGCCGCCGCAGGCCCGCCGGGATTTGGAGGTCGGCGGATGACCGGCGCCGAAGCAACCGCCGCCGCCGTACTTTCGTTAAACGAATTGCGCTTAAATTACGTCCCTGTTTGGGGCGCGTCCGGTTCGGCGCGTCGAAACGGGACTTCCGGAGCTTGAAATGGCCAAGTATTACCCTAAGGGATACAGAAAGAAGCGCCGCCAGGAGCGGATGCAGCAGGTCGTCGGATACACCGTGATAGGCGTATTCGTCGCCGCTGCGGCCGTAATCTCCGCCTGGTGGTTCATCAAGCAGTTCACGCCGGGCACGCCGGAGCGCGGCACCGACAACCTAGCCCTGAAGAGCGAACAGTTGGAAGCCAAGAACGTGGAGCGCGAAGCCAACCAGAATCCGCCCGTCGAGGCGCCGCCTCCGATGCCGTTCAACGATCCGGCTCTGGAAGCTCCCGTCGCCGCGACCGAGGCGGAACCCGTACCCGCCGAGAAGCCTATCGATTTAAAGGACATCAAGGACTTCGCCGAAAGCTTTCCGATTATCGGAATTTCACTTTTGAAGCAAGGCTCGCCCGGAACGACCGCCGCGCCGCCGGAGGAAGCGCCGCTTGAAACCGGCCCGCGCCCCGGAGAAACCGCAGTACCGGACGACGACGAAAAGGACGACGAGCGCCCCACACCGCCCGGAGGCGCGGAAAGCGTCCGGCCCGGGCCGCCCGTCAGCCGCGACAATCCTCCCGCGGATTCCGGCTCCGGAGTATCCCGCCCGGACAAGCCGGCGGAGAAACCCGCCGAAAAGCCGGCCGATAAGCCTGCGGAAAAGCCCTCGGAAAAGCCGGGCGGCTCCGGCAGCGGCGGCGTGAAGGGCGATTACGTTTACGCCGTGTACGCGGCAATCATCGACGAAAAGGACGCGGCGACGAAAAAGCTGGACGAGCTTTCCGGCATCGGATACGCCGCACGCATCATCGAGGCCGACAGCGGCGGCAAGAAGGCGTATTACATACTGGTCGAGGACAAGCTTTCCTCGTACGAAAAGGCCAAGGAAATTCAGGGCGACCTCAAATCCAAGGGATTCGGCGAAGCGTTCGTACGCAAGGACAAGGCGTAGCCGCACCCGCGCAAATCCCGCGAAAACCGCGCGTAAGACGCCTCGAAAACACCCGCGATCGCGGCAGGCGCGTGCAACGCGTCAGCCCACCGCGGGTCCGCGATAGTCCGCGATAATCGGGCGATCCGCGTACGCGGACAGCGCGGGTGCGAAATCAACCGCGAAGACACGAAGGCGCGAAGGTGGGAAGGCGCGAATACGCGATTGCCGGGCAGCGCGAAGACTGGAAAGCGCCAAAACGACAAATCTCAAAGGCGCTTGGCGGCGAATCGATCTAGGCTTTTTT
>JABRWB010000035.1 GCA_039961635.1 bacterium | reverse complement strand
AACGAGCGTCCACATCATGGCTACCGCAACATGGGAAAACGCCCGATCGACACCATTAACGAATTCCAAAAGAGCGTTAGACAAGATGGTTAGTAGTACAGCCAACTTTATCAAGCGCAGTTGGCCATTTTTTGCCGCAATAGTCCATGAGTGAACTTAATCGTCCCGTATCAAGTTTGTCGCAGTCCTCAGGACGCTGCAACGGGCAGTCTTCAAGGCTATTCCATGTATCAATGCAGTCAACTAGTTCGGGAAATTGTTCTGGAAACTGCTGTGCCGCGCTTACCATATCCTTGCATATACCTCGCCAATAGTGGTCACTGCCAACTTCATACCCCGCTGAAATTGCATAAAAGCATTTGCAAGCCATTTCGCCGTATTTTCCAAAGTTGGCAGCCGTTTTAACCCACCTGCATAAATTGGGATATGCAATCCTAATTGCGGGGATCTTGCAAAGTTTGTTGAGGAAATCGCGTATTGCCTTGATAATTTTGCTGTCAAAAGCATCACAAGGTATTCCACCTGGATTATTGGATTGCGCAGGGATACCGAGTGGGCCATGATAGCCCATCGGACCTATGGTTCCTGGAGGCGGGCCGGGAATACTTATCGGAGGTAGGCCACCCCCTGCAATTGGAGCGCAAGGAGTGCGTAGCGGCGGCTTCGGCCCCCCGCATCCAGGCCCCGCACCTTCGCCCCCACTTCCGCCGATCCTGGGAGGACCATAATCCGCGCATCGCTCGTCATGCCTGTTGTAAATAACAAACATCGTCACGGTCTGTTTGCCTTCGCCGGGAATGTAGCAGCTTCCGCTTATAGGGTGAAAACACCATGACATGCCTGAACCACGGAGCGGGTCAATCGCAAGCCAATATTCCATGAATGCATTCTGTTTGCCAGCGCAATCATTGGGATCACCGTCAAAAATGTGAAGGCAAGTTTCCTTCAAGCACATTACGTCGATACCATCGCCGCCAACAGGGCGGCATTCGTCCACGCTCCAGCTGCAATCGCTTCCAAACGGAGGCGGCGTCTGGTTGTTTATGCTGTTTCCTGTTCCAAAAATTGGCGTGCTGCTTGCCTGAGGCCGTAATTGTCCTATCTGAAACATTCCGTGGGGATAATACGTACCCAGCCCCCTCCCTCCCGGATTGACGTCCCTGCCGATGATCCACGTCTTTACCCGCGTACCTTCGTACATCAGGTTCGTGCCGGAGATTTCCAGTGCGCCCCGGTCGCTCGGTAGCGCAATCGTGTTTTCGTTGTAAGTCGGATTCCTGTGGCTGAACAGCTCGCTCGGATAAAGCGTCGTCTGGGCCATGACCGTGGGCACCGCGCCGTTCACGAGCACGAGCCTGCCCTTGGCGGCTATCGCTTCGGTATCTCCGGCTGCCGATGTGCCGGGATTGTACGTCCTGCGAGATGGGGATATCTCGTCGGATACGTTGATGAATTGCGTGGCGCTGTTGGTTTGGATCTGCTGGCTCTCGACCGGCCGCAGTGCATGCGGATGGTTCGTCCACGTGGGCGCGGTATTTTTGGAGTGCGCCGATTCATCGGCGCTTTCAATCCGGCGATCAATCGCCGGAAAAAGGTCGGGATTGAAATTCCGCATTTCGAAATTGCACCGGCAAGCCGGTGCACTCCCAAATCCGGGCGTGGGCCGCACGCTCCAACCCAAGAATATCCGCGGTGAGGTTTTCCGGA
>JABRWB010000034.1 GCA_039961635.1 bacterium | reverse complement strand
CCGTCGGCGCGTTTACATCGATGATTTCGCTCGGCGGCACGCCCGCGATCGCGTACTTCGACGACACGAACGACGCGCTCAAATTCGCCAGGCTGTATTAACCGGGGCGCCCGAATCGCAAATTTGCGGCCGGTGCAATCCGGACGCCCGAAAGCGCGCGCCCGCGCATCCGCGAATTTGCTTCGAGCAATGGTCTGCAAACGCGCCGGACTTTGCGGAATCCGCATGAAAGGTTTAAAATTTCCGTCTGCCTTCCCGGAGGTGGGCTATGTGCGGAATCGTGGGGATTGTCCGTACCGAGGACGTGACCGGCGCCCTGATTCAGGGCTTGAAGTTTCTGGAATACCGCGGCTACGACAGCGCGGGAATCGCGGTCGCCAACGGCGGCGGGATTGACATCGAGCGCAGCCAGGGCAAGATCGCGATGCTGGAAGAGCTGTTGGCGAAGCGCCCGCTTCACGGCAGCGCGGGAATCGCGCATACGCGATGGGCGACCCACGGCGTACCCTCGGTAAACAATGCGCACCCGCACATTGATTACACCGGCAATTTCTGCGTCGTCCACAACGGGATAATCGAAAACTATCTTTCGCTGAAAGAAAAGCTTCGGGCGGAAGGGGTGGAGTTTTCGAGCGACACCGACACAGAGGTGATAAGCCACCTGATCGGCCACTTCAGCGAAAGAGGCGCGGGGTTTCGCGATGCGGTGATGCAGACCTGCCGGCTGCTAGTGGGCAGCTTCGCAATAGCCGTGCTTTCGAACAAGGACAAGGGCACGATAATCGCGGCGCGCAACCAAACTCCGCTGTGCGTCGGTATCGGCAAGGGCGAACATTTCGTCGCAAGCGACGTCACCGCTTTTCTCCAGCACACGAAGGATGTAGCGTACTTGGATGATGGCGAAATGGCAGTGGTAACGCTCGACAAGGCGGAGTATTATCGGATAGAGGACGGCGCGCGCGTCGAGAAAAAAATCGAGCACATCACCTGGAACGTGGAAGAAGCACAAAAAGCGGGCTATCCGCATTACATGCTGAAGGAGATTCACCAGCAGCCGAACATCTTGGTGGATGTGCTTCGCGGCAGGTTCAAGGTTCACGAGGACAGGCTGCATATGCCCGAAGTCGAGGAATTTTTCACATCGGACATCAACCACGTGAGCATAATCGCCTGCGGGACGAGCTGGCATGCGGGGCTTGTGGCCAAGTTCATTTTGGAGGAAATCGCGCGCATCCACACGACCGTGGACTACGCAAGCGAGTTCCGCTACCGCACTCCGATGGTGGACGAGGGTACGGTGACGCTGGCGATCTCTCAATCGGGGGAAACCGCCGATACGCTCGCCGCGGTGCGCATGGTCGAAAAAATGGGCCGAAAGGCGATGGGCATCTGCAACGTCGTCGGAAGCTCGATAGCGCGAAGTTGCGGGCTGACGCTGTACACCCAGGCCGGGCCGGAGATCAGCGTCGCCTCAACCAAGGCGTTCACGAGCCAGCTCGCGACCGTATACCTGCTCGCCATAAAAATCGCGGAAATGCGCGGGGTGCTCGACCGCGAAAAGTTCCATCATTATTTGAGAGAGCTCCGCGCGCTGCCGCGCAAACTTTCCGAGGTGCTTTCAAACACCGAGGAGCTCAAACGCTGGGCGAAGATGTTTCACAAGAAGCGCAACTTCCTGTTCCTCGGACGCGGCGTCAACTATCCCGTCGCGCTTGAAGGCGCGCTGAAGCTGAAGGAAATAAGTTACATTCATGCGGAAGGTTATCCCGCGGGCGAAATGAAGCACGGGCCCATCGCCCTTATTGACGACGATTTTCCGACGGTGGTCGTTGCGCCTGCGAGCGCGACGTTCGAGAAAGTGAAAGCGAACCTCGAAGAGGTGCTGGCCCGCGAGGGCGACGTACTGGTCGTCACGAACAGGCCGGACGAATTCAAACGCTATACGCCGTTTGTGTTCGCGATTCCCGACGTGGACGAGCTTTTCAGCCCGATTCTCACGACCGCGCCTCTTCAGCTTTTCGCGTATTACACGGCGCTGCGCCGAGGCTGCAGCATAGACCAACCAAGAAATCTTGCAAAAAGCGTGGTGGTTGAGTGATGAAACGCCGGATCCGGAAACACATTACGGCGTTGTGCCTTGTTCCCTTGGCGGCCCTATTGATGCTGAGTTTCGGTTGCAACAGACCGGCGGGGGAATCGGGAGGTGCGGATTCATCCGCCGCCGCAGACAAGGAAACGGAAGGCCGGATAGTGGAAATCCCGGATGTAAGGATGGCCAAGGAGATATCCGACGATCTCAAAATGCTCATCCTGGACGATCCGTTCGGAAAGGGCATTGGACTTAGGGACACACTTGAAACCGTTCTCTCCAAACTGCTGCCCGGAGAATCGGCCAATAATTACAGAAACGAGTCCAATATCCTTTGGGAAGTCAGGCTGGAAAACGTCACTTGGAAAAAAGCGCCCGACGCCGGCGATCCGCAAAACCTTTTCGTGGTTTACGGAACGTTCGGCGCCACCAAAAACGCCGTCAACCAAATTTTGGCGCAGATCGACAAGCCGGATGCGCCGGAGCATGGCAGTTTTGAATTCATCGGAAAGCTGACCGAGAAATCCACCCTTCGGGACATCGAAGAAATTTTCGGCCAAGGTTACATCAACCCGTCTCCCGACAATACGGCGCTTAGAATTTCCTATGTGATCAAGATCAATCCTCCGGACGAGCCGGGACGAACGCACGCCGTTTCACTCAATTTTCTGGTGAACAACGACGGCGGCAATATCCGCATGGTGCAGCTCCTGCGCAAATAATCATCGAATGGAAAACGAACTGCCGCGGGGCGGCCGCAAATGATCGCGAAGGCGCTTAACCTGTACAAATCGCTCGGAATACTCCGGCCCGCGGACATGCCGCTGATCGCGCGCTACACGTTCCGGCGCCACATCGCGGCCGCGGTCATAGACGGCTTCCTATTGGGCGGATTCATCAACGCGCTCGCGGACATGGTGCTAAAGCGCGCTCTTTCCGCCACGGACTTTCAGATAGCGCTCTTCACGATGCTCGCGCCCATCGCGATGGTGTTCTCGATGCACTGGGCGAGCTACATCAAGGGCAGGGACAAGGGGCCGTTTTTCCTCATCGCGGGCGTTTTCGGGCGGCTCGTGCTATTGCTCATGCTCTTCTGCCATACGGCGTCGTACTACATCGCGATAATGGGCGTTTACTGGCTTTTCAACACGCTTCTCATTCCCACGATGAACAACATCGTCCAGAACAACTACCCGGCGCACCTGCGCGGCCAGATTTTCGGAACCGTCGCCGCGGTGGGGATGGCCGCGAGCCTGCCGATGGCGGTGCTGTCGGGCAAGCTCCTCGAATACGACGAAAACGTTTTCCGCTGGGCGTTCGCGCTTGCGGGCGTGATCGGGTTTTTCAGCGTGCTTATTTTAAAGAGCATCCGCATCAGGCACCGCCCTGTCGCCGAGGGCGAGGTCTGCCCGCTTCCGGAGCGCCCGGCGTACTTCGAGCATTACCGCTACGCGCACGTGCTTGCGTTTCTGGACCGCGCGGCGGTCGCGCCGGTGAAGGAAACCATCAAGCTTTTCGCGGACAATCCGCTTTACGCCAAATTCGAAGCGGCGTTCATGATTTACGGATTCGGGTTCATGGTGATTCTTCCGGCGCTTCCCAAGTGGTTCGACGAAGTGCTCAAGATGCGCTACGACGACATCAGCCTCGCTCGCACCGTCGCGGCCGGAGTTTGCATGATTCTGTTCTCGCAGCTTATGGGCAAGCTGATGGACCGCACGAATCCCATCAAGTTCTGCGCGTACACGTTCGCGGTGCTCGTGCTGTATCCGCTTTTCATCGTTCTCATCCCATCGCAGTTCGGAGTGTACGCCGGGTTCGTCGCGTTCGGGATCGGAATGGTGGGCGTCAACCTGGCATGGAACCTGTCCTCGATTTACTTCGCGGGCGACTCCGAAGTTAGCCAGTTCATGGGCGCGCACGCGACGCTTGTGGGATTCCGCGGGACGCTCGGCCCGCTTATCGGATTCATCGTTATGAGGTACTTCCCGATATCGGTCGTGTTTTATTTATCCGCGGCGTTCTTCGCGCTGGCGAGCATCCAGATGACGCGTCTGCACCGCGAGAACAGGCGAAAGGAACGCGCGGCGGCGGCCGCGCAGGCGGCGGCGTGAGGGTGGGGAATGCTTTGCAATCTCAAGCCTCCCCTTGTACCACGGTGTACAAATCCACATGCTTCGTCCGAGCGCGTGCCTCCGCAGTCCAGAATGAGGTAATTTTGCTCCTTTTCGGCGGCCTAATGGGGTTCGCCAAGCGGGATTTCTATGGGTGCCCGCGGAAACGACGCCTGTCACGTATCGTTCGATTGGTAATTAGTATTTAGGTATTAAAATAACTAAATAACGAAATAACTAATAAACTAAGCCACTCGGCAACCATTCAACTTCTTTTCGGCTTCATCGGGCGCATCTCGACTTTGCTTACCAGCGTCCGCGCGCTCGTGCCGATAATCAAATCCCGCACCACCTGCGCAACGTCCCGCGCCGACTGGCGCCATGAATTGTCCTCCGAGGGCGAGCTGTGGCCGAACGAGGTCTCCACGCTGCCCGGGCAGACGTAACTGACCGCGATGTTGCGCTGGCGCACCTCCAGCATCAGACACTCCGAGAACCCGTTCAGCGCATGCTTGCTCGCGCAGTACGCGCCGCCGCGGGCGAAAGTGTTCTGCCCGGCGAGCGACGAGATGTTGATTATGTACCCGCCGCCGCGCGCCTCCATCATCGGCACCGCGCCGCGGCACATGTAGAATACGCCGTACAGGTTCGTCCGCATCACGCTGTCGAAATCCTCGTCCGTCATGTTTTCGACCTCGACGAACCTGCCGATTCCCGCGTTGTTGACGAGGATGTCCAGCCCGCCGAACTCGCTTTTCGCCGCGGCCAGCACGCGCTCGCACACCGCGCGGTTTCCGATGTCCCCCGCGACGGTCGCGACGCGTCCGCCCATCGCGCGGATTGCCTCCGCGCTTTTTTCCAGGTCGTCCTCCCCGCGCGCGTTCATTACGATTTTGGCGGATTCCTCCGCGAGTATCTTTGCGCACTCGAAGCCGATTCCCTTCGATGAGCCAGTGACAATCGCAACTTTATCGAGAAGTCTGGTCATTTTCATCTCCGAATTTATTCGGGAGTGCGCCGGCTTGCCGACGCGTTACTGCGTCTCCCGCGCCACAATACTACCCCTTCAGCACCGCGAGAGGTTTAAGCCTCGCAACTTTTTCGGCCAGCCCCGCGCCGACGACCGCTTCGGTGACCAGGTCTATGTCCTTGTACGCCTGCGGCGCCTCCTCCTTGGCGAACCGCATGTCCGCCGCGATAAGGTGAATCCCGCGCATCGCCGCCGCGAACTCCGCGTCGGTCACCGCTTCCTCGCGCGCCGTGCGTCCGCTTCTGGACTTGCCGCGCGCCGCCGCGCGCGACAGCCTGCGCCCCGCTCCGTGGTTGACGCTCGCGTACGCCGCGCCGCCCTCGTCGCATCCCGCCATCACGTAACTGGCGGTGCCCATGCTTCCGGGGACGAGCACCGGCTGGCCGGTGGCTGCGAAAACGCCGTCCTTCATTCGCGCCGCGGTGAAGGCGCGCGCCGCGCCCTTGCGGTGGATGAGCAGCCGCTCGCATCCGTGCCCCTCGAACTTGGCGATGTTGTGCGCGAAGTCGTACACAAACCGCAGGCGCACGCCCGGATAAATCTCCCACAGCGCTTCCCGTACGAGCAGCGCAATCACCTGCCGGTTGATGAACGCGAAGTTCGCCGCCGCGTTCATCGCCGAGATATATTCCCGCGCTTCGGGCTCGTCCAGCCGGAAATACGGCAGCTCCCGCCCGACGGATTTGCGCCCGTCTTTGGCCGCGAGTACGCGGCCCAGCGCCATGTAATCGTCGCCCACCTGGTGGCCGAGGCCGCGGCTGCCGCTGTGGATCATCACGCAAAGCCCGCCTTCGCGAAGCCCCCACGCGTCCGCAAGATTTCCGTCGTACACGATTTCGACATACTGGATTTCGATGAAGTGATTGCCGCCGCCGAGCGTTCCGATTTGCGTGCGCCCGCGATCCAGGGCGAACTCGCTGCAAAAATCGGGATCCGCGGCGAGTTTTCCGCCGTCCTCGATGCGCTCCGTTTCCCCGCCGAACCTGTCCGCGTGCGAAACCGCGTCCGCAAGCCCGGGAATTTCGATTTCGTCCAGCGCCGGTACTCCGCCCGCGATGAGCCGCTTGAACTTCTTCGCATCCAGCTTGAAATTGTCCTTCCCTTCGCCGAGCGGAACGCGGCGCGCGATCGCCTTCGCCAGCGCGGGCGCGTCGATATCCGCCGAGCGCAATTCCGGCGGCGCGGCGAGAAGCCGCATCCCGCAGTTTATGTCGTATCCGACCGCCGCCGGGCAGACGATTCCGTCCGCCGCCATCACGCAGCCGATGGGCACGCCGTACCCCACGTGGATGTCGGGCATCCCGACCACGCCGCGCACTCCGGGCAGCGCGGCCGCGTCCGCAAGCTGGACGAGCGCGTCGGGCTCCGGGCGCTGGCGCGGATGGGAATAAAGCCGCGGCGCGACGCCCGTGTCCGGATCTGCCGGAAGGACCGTCAGGAATTTAGATTGCTCGCCGCCGGGCACAAACAAATACTACCCGACGGCGGCCGCGGGCGCGCGACTGCGCATCCCGCAAACAACCGCCGTCGGAGTGATCAAGATTCCGCGGCCGGCCCCTTGAAAATCAAATCGAGACTTTCATCGGAAAAAAGCTGTTCGAGAAAAGCGGCGTATAATTCGTCCTTATCCTGCTCCTTAACAGCATTGACCGCCGCTGCAAGCTGCTCCTTGCAGCCGTCGCGATTTCTGTCCGCCAGGGTTAGCGCGAGCCGCGCCGTCGGCCTCGGCTCGCCTTTGCCTACCGCCATAGTGCTTAGCGAAACCGTAAGCTCGAAATCACCGCGAATCGCCGCGCACCACATGGAAGTGGCGATAGCAACTCGCGTTTTGCAATCAGGGAAGGTTGCAGGTTCGTCGGAATTTTCAAAACCTGTCAGGGCGTCGATAAACGCGCCCCAAGCATCTTCATCGCGCGTTAGCAAATAGTGCCAAGCACAATAATACGTTAGGTAGTTTAAGTATTCGGGTCCCTGGCATTCGTAGCGCCATTCCTGGATAATGGCATAAAGCTGAGGGGGATTGCATTCATGAATTGCCTTCATCGCTTGAAAATGAGTCATATCACGAAGAGTCCCACATCGAGCCATTTTGGCCTCAGGAAGCTCTACAAACACCCGCATAACTATACCTCGATTTGAAATCCGACAAAAGCGTCAGATACTTTTCCAAGCGTGGCGCTGGGAGGAGGCCCTGGGGGCGGCATTTCGCCGTTCAAGTTCATTGGAGGGAAGGGAGGAGTTATTTGCCTTCTTGAATAGTCCTTGCCGAAGCCTGAAGCCGATACGCCGATTAGCGCCTCGTTTACTTCCTTAATCCAAGCGTTCCAGTTGTGCCCTGTGCTTGCCACCGGATCGCTTGCAGAATGTCCGTTTTCAGCAAAAACATAGTTGCCGAGCGCGTTCATGTTCTCTGTTGTAAGAATGTAAACTGCCATCCTAATCCTCCGAAAATGAAAATTTGACGGCATGCGGACATGCCAAGCTCATTATAGCATGTGCTTGTCAAGGTCTACGGAATGCCGGAATGCCCTGGAATGCCTTGCCAAGCTAAAGTGTCAAGTGCCCCAGTTCCTGACTGAGGTGATGTATGTCCTCCTGGCCTTTCCACATCATTTCAAAGGCCACTTGCAACTTTGTGGAGATTTTGGCCCTTTCGTCTGCATCTACCGCTACAGGTAAAAGCAGCTCCCTCCAGCGATCGCCGATATTTGGTAATGTAGTGTCAACAAGGATTTTATTTGGTAGTTGCAATTGCGTCAGCTCATGCGAAAGAAGGTACAAAAGATAATAAGGATTAATGCCAAATTCATTGTTTGTATCAGTCACGCGAAAAACATGAATCTCACGCGTCAACAGCACTTTCGTATCCAAGGGCGATACCAATGCGACGTTTCCAATTCTGTAACTACCCCTCCTAACAAACAAGACATCCTTTTCTCTAAGGTCAACGCCCCTACCCTTTGTTGCTTCGTAAACGTGATTTGGAACAAGTGAGGTTGGATTCTTGTAGACTGACCAATTAACAATATCGGCAACTCGAACATATGCCACTTCCCCCTTCCCTTTATATTTTGCTTCCGGTGAGCCATGTCCAGGAAAATTTTTAATAACACCAGATTCGCATAACTGAGCCATTGAAACAAGCATATACCCACGCCGTTCCGCCTCGCTCTTCAATTGTTCCATATTTCGCATCCAATAGTATCTGGGAACGTAGATGTTGTCTTTTATCTCATCGGGCGATATTTCAAAAGTGTAATCTCGGGAACCATTATAATCGAATCTCAATTCCTTTCGAATCTCAATCATGTCATCCCATATTTGAGAAGTATACTTGCATGTGTTTGGGTCATATCTAAATAATTGACGTCCCAGGTGGTCATGTCCCATCTCCTCAGCAACACCCATTTTGATTTTGCATGTTTGTGGTCTGTCTTTCTCAAGAATAATTAACGCAGTTTTGGCGTTATTGTACGGACGAAATGTATTATGGGGTAAATCTATAATAGCAATAATATTGTTTCCATTTTTAATATAATCCAATACATATCTGCATTTCGGAGCATGCAAATACGTTTCGGGCAAAATTATAGCCAAACGTCCACCACTTTTTAGCATCTGAAGACAACGCTCAACAAACAATATTTGAGGCTCCGTTTTTTTGTATTTGCTTGTTTTCAAATATGCATTACCCTGCTTTTTCCAAGTATGGCCCAGGTCAAAGTGCTTTGATTCCGAATCAATGACTTTGATTTTTGCTCCGAATGGCGGGTTTGTTAATATAACATCAAACAATTTAAATTCGCCATCTTCATTGACAAAAAGGTCCCTAGCCCTGCCTTTGAATTCACTAGCATTATGTAGGCTGTTTTGCTGAACAATTCGGCCACGCCCATCTCCAATGATTGCCATATAAGCCTTGGAAATTTTAACCAAATCAATCTCTTTATCGATCCCGAATATGTGCCTTTCGGCAACCTGGCGTTTAATAATTTCGAAATCGGGAGAATTGCGATACTTTTTTGAATTTTCCATTTGGCGCCATATGTGCTCAAGGGTATAAATTAGGAAACCTCCGCTTCCACATGCTGGGTCAAGTATGTCCTCTTCTGGTTTTGGATTCACAATTTGAACAGCAGTTTTAACAACTTCGCGCGGCGTGAAAAACTCCCCCTTTTCGCCAACCAGTTTGCTTTCCGCAAAAACCTCAAAAGCGTCACCGACAACATCCTTGTCGGTTTTAAGCAGACTGAACGGTTGGAGTTCTCCCACAACGTAGGCTACACTTTCGTCGTCAAGACCAATTTTTTCCCCTTCTTCAAATACGCCATCCCCTGCAAGTTCTTTTTTTACCTCTTCAAATAGTTCCACAATCCTTTTCTTTACTTTATTGGGTTGCTCATTGAATTCTACGCGAAACTTTGGTGCGCTTTCGGGATAATACTTTTCATCCCATATTTTGCAAAACAATAATCTAATCATTTCATTTCCAAGCTTTTCACGGCGGCTAATATTGGTATTGGAATAGAGAGTCTTAAGAAGGCGGTTGAAAATCAAGCGCAGGTTACTTGGCGGCTGCAAATCATCCTTTGTTAGAGTACCAATTCTTTCAATAGATTCCCCTTGCTTTGGAATTTGATGTAATGCATTGTCGGATACTATACCGGTTTGGGGATCGCGGTACAAATAGGCAATTTCATTGCCGTTAGTCCAAACCCCCCAGATTGCAGAGGTTGCGGACATATAGCTTTTCAGCTGCCCTATTCCTGTGTTTTTGCTTGGAGATTTGAACTCGGCTATGCCTAAAATGTGCAGATGTTGGTCTCTTTCATTTGGAGAGGTGGACTTGTAGATGACAAGGTCTGCCCTTTCAATTCGGTTTTTGCGGCTATTCGAGTTTCCTCGTTGGATATAAACCTCAATGTCCATTTGCTCCTTGCTGTAATCATAATCCCTATGCAGTACCATTTCATATTCCTGGCGAACGCGTTCTTCGGGCTTGCGCAAGTCTATGGGCTTGCCGGTAGCCCAATCTTTGCTCTGGTAGTTTTCAGATTGATTCATGATAAGAAAACTCATATGGCAAAGGGTCATTGCAATGCTTTATGGTAAGCAATGAAGGCGCCTAAGCCATTTTGATTGTAAGCTTAAATCTGCAATCAAATGTTGTAAGACGGCATGCGGACATGCCAAACACATTATATCACGCGTTTGTCAATAGGCGCGCGACATTCCCACAGGGGCAGCCGCATAAGCCTTGCGTACGCCCTGCCCAGCGCGTTGGCCAGCGACGCAGCGGGGCCGTACTCCCGGCGCAGCAGCCCGGACGAAAGCCAGGGCAGGATCTCGCGGTCGGTAGTTTTGCGCGCGCGCTGGAAAATTCTGCGCTGGCGGGCGACCGCACGAATGTTCGTGAGGAAAAACCAGTCAACCGCAAGCATCGGCTCGCCGAGCTGCCAGTAAACGAGCCCCGCAAGGTGCAGCAAAAGCCAGTCAAGCGCGAGGAGCGGCAGCATTTTGACAACGGTGGCTCGCTCGGGAAAGAGCAATAGGTTCAAAACGCGGTTGCGGTGGCGCAGGTATGTGACCAGTCCCTTCGGGAGTGTGAGGACGGTTGCGCTGACGCGGTGCGCGGCGCGCGCGTCCACAGCGCGCTCGACCGCGCGCCCCGCCATCCGAAGCCGCCATCCCAGCGACACGTCTTCGCTGTAAAGCAGGTAAAAATCCGAAAGCACCGAGCCGCCGCCCGCGCCGAGCCGCCAGGGAAGCGACTCGCGCACGGCCTCGACCGCCTCTTTGTCGAGCAGACAGTTCCCGCCGCTCGGATAAAAGCTCCGTGCCTCGCTTCCGAACGCGCCGGGCACGATGCGCCCAAGCAGGTTAAGCGCGTGGTTGGGGGAGGGGGCGCGGTACTCCTCCTCCATAAGCCCGGAGACGGCGGCGGCGCCGGTTTCTTCCATCCGCGCGACGAGCGCCGAAAGCCAGCCCGGCTCCGGCACCGCGTCGTTGTTGATCATCGCGACCAGTTCGCCTTGCGCCGCGTCGAACGCCCGGTTTATCCCCCCGGCGAATCCCGCGTTTTCCGCCAGCCGGATGCCGCGTACGCGCGGGAATTCCTTTTCAAGCGCGGACAACTCGTCGTCCACGCTGCCGTTGTCCAGAAGGACGACTTCGAAGTCGGGATAAGTCTGCTCGGCGAGGCCGCGCAGGCACTCGCGCGTCATCTCGAGCCCGTTGTAATTCAATACGAGGACGGACACGCGCGGCGGGCGCCTGCCGCTCCAAGGAGACGCGAGGTATCTCTCCGTGCGGACGCCCGCGTCCAGAAATTGCGAAAACAGCGGGGGGGGCGTGCGCAACGGAGGAAGTGTAAGAGCCAGATAAAAGTCTTCGGGCGACGGCGGAGGTTTCGTAAGTTCGCGCGGGCGCAACCCGAACCGCGGCGTAAAGATGACTTGCTGCTGCTTTCCGCCTGCAAGCGCGGCCTTGCGCGTCGATTCGACATGCCCGCGCCTGACCAGCGCGCCGCGCCTTGCGGCGAAATATTTCGGTATCGCCAAAAGCAGATACGGCCTGCGCAAAACGGAGAGAGCGTGCCAGCACTCGTACGCGGCTATTTGAAAGATATGCCGCGCCCGCTCCGGCGCGGTGTCGCACTTGAGCATCATCAGGTAGCGGTTCTTTTCGGCCTCGATGCGCACCGCGCGGCCCGTCCTCGCGCCGCTGCCGTGCCCGTGATGGTAGGCGACCGCGTCCGGCGCGAACCTGCAGCGCCATCCCGCGATTCGGGCGCGCCAGTCCAGATCCACGTCCTCGTAGTAGCTGCCGAAGTCGTGATCGAACACCTCGCCTTTGAAAGAGATCTCGTCCAGCATCGCGCGCCGGTACAGGCAGGCGCACGCGCTCGCGCCGAACAAATCCACAGCCTCGGCGAACCGGCCGCCGTCGGCTTCGCCCGAGCCGCGGTGCGCGGCGGTGCGGTCGGGCCGGAAAAGATGTCCCGCGGTGTCTATCCTGTCGCGGTAAACCGCGTGCATAACTTTGAACGCGACCTGGCCGATGTCCGGCGCGGATTCCATAACGGCGACCGCGGCGGAAATCGCGCCCGGCGCAAGGTACGCGTCGCAGTTGAGCAGCGTCACGTATTCGCCGTGCGACGCCGCGATGCCGCGGTTGTTGGCAGCCGCGAATCCTTCGTTTTCCGCGTTCTCGATGAGTTTGTCGATGCGGCGTGACCGCCAGTCGGCTGCCACGAATCCCGGCGAGCCGTTGTTGACGAGAATCACTTCAAGCGGCGAGTAGTCTTGCTCCGCAATGGAATCCAGGCACGCGGCAAGGAACCTCTCGGTGTTCCAGTTAACGAGTACGACTGAAACGAGCGGCCGCCCGGACACGGGGGTATTGTAGCGATTCGGCCGCGCGGTAGGGAACGCCGCCGCGAAGCCGCAATTCGACTGCGCGGATGTCCGCGCCCTTAGGCATTCAACCGGAATGCAGCCAGCCGCAATCAGGGATACGCCGATAAACTAATACAGCCTGGCGAATTTGAGCGCGTCGTTCGTGTCGTCGAAGTACGCGATCGCGGGCGTGCCGCCGAGCGAAATCATCGATGTAAACGCGCCGACGG
>JABRWB010000033.1 GCA_039961635.1 bacterium | reverse complement strand
GGGCGACGACGACCAGCGAATAAAGCGCGAGAAGGATGTTGGCCGCGAACGCCGCGAAAACCACGCGGCGGGCGGCCTCCTTTCCCAATCCTTCGTTGATCAGGTCTATGAGCGTGAAAGTGAGGGCGAATATATAAATTGCCGCCGGAACCGTGAATGGGCCGAGCGTAGTGATTTTCCCCGCTGTCACATTCGCGATCAACTCGCACGCGACGTAAAGCACGATCACGTAAGTGGCATGTATCTTAAGCACGGCCGAATGATAACAAACACACCGAATGCGCACGTCAGGCGCGCCATGAGGTAAACTTCCGCCGTGGCGCTATACGTTTTACGCCGTGTGCTTCAGCTTGTTCCGGTGCTCTTCGGCATCAGCGTGATCACGTTCTCGATGATCTATCTGATTCCCGGCGATCCGGTCCAGCTGATTATGGGACAGCACCAGGATCCTGCGATAAAAGCCAGTATCCGGCACGAGCTGGGATTGGATAAGCCGGTAATTGTTCAGTACGGAACGTACGTAGGCAGGGCGATAAAAGGCGATCTCGGCCGCTCGTACGTCAAGCGGCGCAAAGTTTCCGAGCTCGTGTCGGAGAAATTCGAGGCGACGCTTATCCTGACGATAAGCGCGATGGTATTCGCGATCGTCTTCGGCGTCTTTGCGGGGCTGGTTTCCGCCGCGCGCCCGAACAGCGTTTGGGACTATCTGATGATGGTCGTCGCTGTGATAGGCATTTCGCTGCCCGTCTTCTGGCTTGGCCTGATGCTGCAAATATTGGCGAATCATGTCAACGCCGCACTTTCCGCAGGCCAGGTTGCGACGATTATCCCGGTTTCCGGTTATTTCAGCGAGGGCGCGCCTTGGCTCAAGAACATCCGTCACTTGATTCTTCCTACAATCACGCTTGCTACGATTCCGATGGCGATTATCGCCCGAATGGTGCGAAGCTCGATGCTTGAAGTGATGAATCTCGAATTCATCCGAACCGCCCGCGCAAAAGGCCTTCCACAACGCGTCGTAGTAATCAAACATGCGTTAAAAAACGCGCTCATTCCGATAGTCACGGTCATCGGCAACAACTTCGCCATCCTGCTTACAGGCGCGGTGCTTACCGAGACGGTCTTTTCCTGGCCGGGAATGGGACGGATGATGGTGGACGCCATAAACCAGCGCGACTTCCCGGTCGTGATGGGAGGGGTTCTGGTAATGAGCATAGTATTCGTGCTTGTGAATCTGGTGGTGGACGTTCTCTACGCCTGGATAGATCCGAGAATCCGCTACGAATAGTCAGATAGGCAAATCCGGGAGAAATTGCGGTAATACGTTTTTCCGATTTGCATTCCAGCCCGGATTGGGTATAATGCCCGTCCAACTTCCGGCCCAGGCCGGGATTTGCGTTTTTCCGGCCGTTTGGCCGGCTTGGTGGAACTATGAAGAAGAACTTTCATCCAGAGCTTGCGGAAGTCGAGGCGAGGTGCGCCTGCGGGGCCACCTACAAGGTGCTTTCCACGCGCAAGGAACTCAAAATAGACCTTTGCAGCGCCTGCCACCCGTTCTTCACGGGCAAGCGCACCATCGTGGACACGACGGGCCGTGTAGAGAAATTCGAGCGCCGCGCTGCGATGGCCGGCGCAAAAAAGCAAGGCTAGGTACACCAACCATTTTGCCGATATGGGGCAAGCCGGCTGCCGCGTTTTCGTACGGGCGTTGAGGTAGTATATCCCGTGTCAAATTCATCCAACGTGGCGCGTACCGACAGGGCTGCAGAGGCCGCGCCTTTCGCGTACGGCGGCCAGGCCGTCATAGAGGGCGTGATGATGCGCGGCAAAAAGCTCGCTGCAGTCGCCTTGAGGCTCGGCGACGGAACGATCGAGGTTCACGACCGCCCCGTTACGACCAGCTTCCCCCGCAAGCTTATCGAAGCGCCTTTTGTTCGGGGCTTTTTCCTTCTCTGGGATATGCTGGGGCTCGGAATGTGGGCGCTCAACCTTTCGCAGGAAAGATACGCGCAATCGCATTTGGGCGAGCAGGCCAAGACGAAAAACAAAGTACTCGACTACATCGTAATCGGATTGTCGCTTGCGCTCGCCTTGGTGATTTTCAAGGCGCTGCCCACTTGGATTACGCAAGGGCTTGGAAGCGTCGGCGTTCTCGGCTCGGCTGGTTCCGAATCGGGCGGAATCGGCTCGCTGCTCGTGAAAAACGTCGTCGAAGGTTTAATCCGGCTCGCGATATTCGTCGGGTACATTGTCGGCATATCGCGGCTCGCCGAAATCCGCCGCGTTTTCGAATACCATGGCGCGGAGCACACCGTAATCAACGCGCATGAAAGCGACAAAGACAATCACTCGCTCGACTTTATCGCATCGTTCGATACGCTTCATCCGAGATGCGGCACGAGCTTTATCGTGATAATGGTTGTACTTATGGTTATTCTTATGAGCTTGACGGACGCGATAATCGTCCGTACGTTTTACGCCGGAACCGGCCTCTCCTGGCCTCCGCTCTGGGTCAGGCTCACGACGCGTCTTGCCGTCGTTCCAGTGCTTTCCGGAATCAGCTACGAGATTATCAGAAACGCGTTTCGATACAGGCACATCAAGCTCGTTGACTGGTTTTTGACTTTCGGTATGGCGTTCCAGCGCCTTACGACGCGCAAGCCCGACCGCGGCCAACTTGAATGCGGCCTTGCCAGCCTGATGCGCGTGCGGGAAGTTGAGGAAGGGATTGACGTATCGCGAATCACGTTCGAAAGTCCTGTGAGGTTTAAAGGCCGCGAATCGGAAGTTTCCAGAGAGGAACACAAATCGGATGAGTCGGAGCCGATAATGGCTGCGGCAGGAGATGGGGGCGAAATGAATGTGGAATAAGCTCGAGGAAATTGAAAGCCGGTACGCCGCGCTTGAGCGGGAACTCGCCGATCCGGAAATAATCTCGGACCGCGAGCTTTATATAAAGAAAAGCAAAGAATACAGCGACCTCGGAGATTTCGTTGCGCCGTTTCGCGCATACAAAAGTCTTTCCGCATTGTTAGAAGAAAACCGGGCGGTGATGGAATCGGCCGGCGACGCGGAACTCGAGGCGATGCTTCGCGAGGAAAACGAAAAGCTCGCGGCCAAAATGAACGAGCTTGAATCCGAGCTGAAAACGCTTTTGGCTCCTTCAGATCCCAACGACAAGAAAGATGTCATCATCGAAATCCGCGCAGGCGCGGGTGGTGAGGAATCCGCGCTTTTTGCATCCGAGCTGCTGCGGATGTATCAACGATATTGCGACATTCACCACTGGCGTATGTCCGTTCTCGATATGAACGACATAGGAATCGGCGGCGTGAAGGAGGTCGTCGCCGAAGTTCACGGCACGAACGTTTATCGCAGCCTGCGGTTCGAAAGCGGCGTCCACCGCGTACAACGCGTGCCCGTAACGGAAAGCTCCGGCCGCATCCACACAAGTACCGTGACGGTCGCGGTGCTTCCCGAAGCGGAAGAGGTGGATGTGGAGGTTTCCGAGAAAGACATAAAAATCGATGTGTACCGTTCGTCGGGTGCGGGCGGCCAGCATGTAAATAAAACTTCGAGCGCGGTTCGTTTGACGCACTTGCCGACGGGAATCGTGGTTGCGTGTCAGGACGAGCGAAGCCAGCACCAAAACAAGGAAAAAGCGATGAAAATCCTGCGGGCGCACCTATATCAGATAGAGCAGGAAAGACTTGCACAGGAGCGTGCGGCCGATAGGAAAGGTCAAGTCGGTACAGGCGAGCGTTCGGAAAAAATCCGCACCTACAATTTTCCGCAAAACCGCGTCACCGACCATCGCATCGGTATTTCTCTTTACAACCTGGATAAAATTTTATCCGGCGAGGCGCTTGATGATTTGATCATTCCTTTGCAGCAGGATTATCAGGCGAAATTGCTTGCGAAGGCAGGGGAATAGGTTTCGGTATTGGCCGTTCAATTTTTATCATAAACAGCTATTCCACCCACATCCTGCGCAATCCACAACCGTCCCTCGCCGTCAAGTGCGATTCCCTCCTGCGCGGCGCCCGGTAGGGTCTCCCACCGCGGTTCTTCAATGGCGTTATCGGGATTAATTATCTCAAGCAAGTTGCTCCAAGCATGGGAAAGCCAAAGCGTTCCCTCGGCCTCGTTCCACATTATGTCTCCCAGGTTTATTTGCTCGCCTTTGAACACCCATTCGATTTCGATCGGAAGCGGCACTTTCGGATCCTCCCCCCCCTCCTTGGGAATCGTAACGCGCAGTACGCACGTCGGATCGTCCTGGTTCGCCAAATAAAACCTCCCGCCCAGCGGCGCGCCGCGCTCAGGCCGGAACGCGATACCTTCAATTCCGTTTCCCGCATTTTTTATAGCCATCCGCCCGTTGAATTCACGCTTGACCACGAAAGCGCGCAACAGCGTCATTTTATCGCCGTCAACTTCGTACACCTTGTCGCGGAATTCGTCGGCGACGTAAATCCGCCCGTTCGAAGTGTTAATGGCGACGCCTTCCAGGTCGCGCCCCAACTCAAGCTTGGAAATGAATTCCAAAGCGGGATACTCCTTGCCCCCCTGCGAGACGGATGTAATTTGCTTGTATTTCTGCAGCGACGCAGGGCGATTCGCCCCGCCGTCGTCCACCAGCCAGACGATGCCAGCATCGGCGTCGATCGCGATGCCCGACGGTTCCTGGCATTGCGGGACGTCGATAAACGCGGCGAACTCCCATCTTGACGGGGTCACCGTAAAGTCGAAATCGGCCTTGCCTTTTGCCTTGAAATTGGCGGCAATCCATAATGCCGCCGCAATAAGCGCAACCGCCGATATCTGAAGAACCGAAAGCCTTGAAAACCCGGGTTTGAAACTCATAACGTGCGATTCTAGCATCCGCAAATCCGCGCCGTCGCAAACCTGGCCTGCTTGCCGCGAGTAATTCCTTGATATCCGATAACCCGCCTATACCCGGACGCCTGCCGCGGCTCCTTCCCGTATAATTCGCTTATGTGCCTTGCCGTTCCAGGCAAAGTGGTCGATATCTCCGGCGACGAGGCGGTCCTCGAAATCGCCGGGCTGTCCCAGCGCGCAAACATCGGCCTTCTGCCCGATATAGCCGTCGGCGAATGGTGCTTGGTCCACACGGGCTTTGTAATTCAGCGGCTCTCGGAGGAGGAGGCCGAGGAATCGCTGAACTTGCTTCGAGAGTATCTTGAAGCCGTGCCCGAAATGCTCGGCGCGCCGGATTGCGGGCTTGATTCGGGCAGTCCGGGGGACGGGAGCGGCCCGAAATGAGCGGCGATTTCCTCGCCGGTTTCAGGAATCCGGAGGTTGCCCGCTCGCTCGTCGAAAGGATACGATTGCTCGCCGCCGCGATTCAATCGGGCGACGCATCGGGCAAATTCAGCGGCGGACAGCCGATCAACCTGATGGAAGTGTGCGGCACGCACACCGTCAGCATCTTCCGCAGCGGGCTGCGCTCCATCCTCGATACCATCCCCGGCCTGCGGCTGCTGTCCGGCCCCGGCTGCCCGGTCTGCGTCACGTCCGTGCGCGACGTCGACGCGGCGCTCGCGATCGCATCCCGGCCGGACGTCACGTTCGCCACTTTCGGCGATATGGTAAAGGTTCCAGGCACCGTAAAGTCCTTCGCACGGCTCAAGGCGGAGGGGGCGGACATCCGGCTCGTATATTCGCCGATGGAGCTGATCGCGATTGCGGAATCCAATCCGAAGCGTCAGGTCTCGTTCTTCAGCGTGGGATTCGAAACGACGACGCCCGGCATCGCGTACGCGCTGAAACGCGCGAAGTCCCTTGGCATCCGCAACCTGACGATCGTCGCGGCCAACAAAGTCGTCCCGCCCGCGCTCGCCGCGCTCTGCAAAAATCCCGATCTGAACCTGCACGGATTCATCCTCCCCGGCCACGTGAGCACGATCACCGGTGCCGCACCTTTCAAGCCCATCGCCGAGCGCTTCGGAATCCCCTGCGCGATAGCCGGATTCGAGCCGGTGGACATCCTTTCCGGAATCGCCGCGCTCCTTGCGCAGATCCGCGAGGGCAGGGCGCAGGTCGAAATTCTGTACGCGCGCGCCGTCCCGCCCGCGGGAAATATGCACGCCCGCGCCGTAGTTTCGCACGTGTTCATGCCCTGCGACGCGGAGTGGCGCGGAATCGGCGTCATCCCGCGCTCCGGGCTGAAGCTCAACGCGCAGTACGAAGACTACGACGCGCTGCGCCGGTTTGAAATAACCTCGGGCGAGTCGCGCGACAACCCGCTGTGCCGCTGCGGCGATGTGCTGATCGGCAAGTCGCTTCCGACGGAATGCCCGCTGTTCGGAAAGGGCTGCGACCCGGAAAAGCCGATCGGCGCGTGCATGGTTTCAAGCGAAGGAACGTGCTCGACGTATTACAGGTACGCGGGGAAGGGAACGTAGGGGCGCACCGCGTGCGCCCGCCACCCGAAGATCCGATTAATTAACCTCAAGTTACGGTTGAATGCCTTGAATTCCGCGCCGAAAAAAAAGGCGGCCCGGTCGCGCCTGACCGCCATTAAATGTCTTTCGCCGATTGTGCCGGGGGATTAGCCCTCCTGCATCGCGCTCTGGAAGAGCCCGACCGAGTTGCCGAACGGATCCTCGAAGATCGCCGACCAGCCGATGTTTGGAATCTCGGTCTTGGGCATCGAGACTCTTCCGCCGAGCTCCGCGATCTTCCCCGTGTAGTCTTCAATCTCCTTGACCAGGATGTAAACGCACGGCGAGCCGCCGGGCTTGCCGCCCTCGTGGTTCGAGAATCCCCCGCCGGGCTGCCCTCGGCCGTCTGGAAGACCACGTACATGTCTCCCATATCCTGGAACGTCCAGCCGAAAAGCGCTCCGTAGAACGCCTTGGCCTTCGCCAGGTCGGGCGCCCAGAATTCGACGTGACAGATTGTGTTGTACGACATGCCATACCTCCGGAAAATGTGTTGTTCCCCGACAGGGGTGCGCCATTGTATCGAATACAAAACATATGTCAAGTATCTGCAGCCCGGAAAGAAAAAAACCTGTCGAACCGCCCGCAATCCGTCCGTAGGCGGCTACTTTCGCCCCGCGGCGGCCTTTCGCGACTCGTCCCACTTCTCATACCTGATTCCCTTGCCCGTTTCCAGGTAGCTCGCCAGGCTGTCAAGCGCCCATTTCCAGCCGGTCTTCATATCGTCCGCGCATTTCTTGTCCGATAGCTTCGAATGAATCACACGGACAACCGACTTGCCGCCGGGCTTCGCCTCGAACTGCACCTCGACCACCGTGCCCGGCGAGTGCTTTTCGTTCTCCCATGTGAACCGGATCAGCTTGTCCATTACGATCCGCCTGAAAACGCCCTTGTCGTTGTCGCCGTTGGAGTAGGCGCCGCCCTCCTCGAACTTCTGCTTCGCCCCCGTCGTGAACCACTTGTTCAGCTTCGCCGCCTTCGCCCACGCGTCGAACGCCTCGAATGCGGGCGCGGCGATCGTCTTGGACACCGAAATCTGGAATCCGTCCGGCCGCTCGTTCACCTGGCGCAGGCCGCGGGCGCGCTCGTACTCGACCGTCACCATCTGGCTCCACCAGGCGGGAACGTTATGCTTTTCATACAGGTGATACGCCGCGTTCCTGTGGCCGTTCGCTTGCACGTCGAATTTGTCGAGCACCTTGAACCAGTGCTCCCAGCTCTTGCCTGTAGCCTTGCGCACCGCATCGTCGCTAATCGAGCGTGCGGCCGCCGCCTCTGGTTTTGCAGCCATGCCGTTTCCTCCGGGGGAAGATTGCCCGTAATTCATACCCCGTTTGCCGCACTTTCATTTTGGCGATCTACCCGCATTTCCGGCAGACGAGGACTCCGCTTCCGATGGGAACCACCAGCGAGTCCACGCGCACGTCCTCATCCACTTCGGCCAGGAACTCCTCCATCTCGTCCCGGTGGCTTATCGCGTTGTCCGCCGCCAGGATTCCCCGCTTGACCAGCCGGGGCACGATCATCCCGTAGAACTCACCGTAGTCCGCCTTTTCCGCGTCCAGGAAACAGAACGCGATGTCCGGCGGCTTGTTCGGGTCAATCTCGTCCGCCAGCCGCTTTTTGGCGTCGCCGATAACCAGCTCCACCTGCTCGCTGCAGCCCGCCGCCCGGTACGACTCGTACGCCACCAGCGCCCGCGCCGGGTCGATTTCGTACGTCGTCAGCTTCTCGCCGCGCTCCTTCATCGCCAGCGACAGCCACAGCCCCGAGTACCCGCCGGACGCGCCGATTTCGATGCACTTGCCCTCGGGCGCTGCCGCGGCCAGAAGCGCCAGAAACCGCCCGGTCTCCGCCGGCACGCTCCACAGCCGGCCGGGCGGCGGCGCGGGCAGCTCGCCCCGGTCCATCGCGGCGAGCTTCGCCATCCGCTCCTTCATTGCATCCGAGATCGTGTGGAACATAAGCGTGAGCCTCCGATGTGAAGTGTAGCAGAGCAGAGGCTCGCCCCATTGGGATTGCGCCGATTCTCTGGAGCGAGGCCTTCCAAGGCCGCGGCATCGCGTAAATTGTGGGATTGCACCGGCATTGCGGTGCCGGGAATCCATATCTGTCCCGCCAGCAAATTCCCGCCGGGACGGCGGGCCTCCTGCCAAGCCCGTCGTATGCATGCTCGACGGTCACGCCGACCGATGCGATGTTGTGCTCAAGAAGCCTGTTCTCGTGGTCGTACTCGAAAGTATTGGTCAGCTGGTTGCCGCCGTTCCAGGTTTCGGCTACCTGGGTGATGTTGCCCGCCGTATCGGTGGTGACCGCCGCGACGTAATTGTTCAGGTTCGTGTTCTCGGTTATCTGGGTGAGCCGTCCCTGGGCGTTGAACGTGTAGTTGAAGTTGCGTGCGGGGTATAGGTTCCCCGCAATCGTCAGGTTGGTGCGGTTCCCGGCGCTGTCGTAGGTATGGTCGAACTGGAAGCGGGGCGTCCCGCCGTTGGTCATCTTCTCCTGCTTGATCCGGTTGAGCCGGTCGAAAGCGTGATGTAGCGCGGGCTTCCAGCCCGCGATATCCGGGGCTGAAAGCCCCGGGTACATTTCCCCGTCGTCGTCTCGGCCCTGGTGTACCCGAACGTGTTGCTGGGCAATCCTGCCGGTGAGTAATTGTAGTCGTACTGCTCAAGCGTGGCGGGAACGGTGTTTTCGA
>JABRWB010000032.1 GCA_039961635.1 bacterium | reverse complement strand
CCGCAAGCTCCTCGGCTTCCGGCAGCGTCACCGCGCGCTGGATGTTCAGCGGGAAGCTCGTCAGCGGCAGTAGCTTGTCCGCGGTCAGGCCCAGCGTCTCGCCCGCCTTGATTGCCGCGTGCTGGAACGCGGGGCTTGCGTAAACGATAAGCTCCGCCGGACCCTTCGCCTGTTTGACCTGCGTCACGAGGACGACGGCCTCCGCCTTGATCGAGTTTTCCTTGGCCTTGCAGCCGGAAAGCCCAAGCGACGCCGCGAGGGCCAGCGCGATGCATACCGTCAGCCGAAGTCCAGCGGCCCGCGCGCGGCCTATTCCCGTTTCTCCCCAGAATCCGCTCATGCCCCTTCCTCCTTACCGGAATCCCCCCCGGCTTTGCCCTCTCGGCGCTCCTCGATTTTTTCTTTTGCTTCGTCGACCCGCTCCTTCACGTTTTCCTTCAGCCGTTCGCGCAGCTCGCCGGAGCCGAGCGCGGCGCCGGGATTCAGCGACTTGGTAACGAGCGAATCCGGAAACTGGCCGTATTTTTCCACCTCGGAGCGGTCGCCCGAGTAGATGTACCACTGGCCGCCGTCATAAACCCATCGCACCGCCTGGCGGACGATGGGCGGCTCCATGACATCGGGCAGCGTGGTTATCGCGAAATTGTTTTCGACGGCGACTTGCACCTGCTCCTTGGCTACGGTCGTGGCGGTTTTGCCGGATTTCTTCATGTTTTCCAAGCGCGCCTTGCGAAGCTCCTCGAGCGCTTTTTGTTTCAGCTTCCTGGTTTGGTCGTCCATGGAGGCGTTCAGCGCGGGGCTGGCAAATTCGCCGCCGATCGTGTCGGAAGCGCCCGTAAGGTAGTTGTAGTATTCGGCCGCGCGCGACTTGAGCTTTTCCTCCGGCTTCGCGCAGCCGGAAATCGAAAAAGCCAAAATCATCACGGCCGCGAAGGCCGCGTAACGGAGAAACCTGCACATGGATTCGATTATACCTCTTGGATGTATTGCCGGAGTCCGCTTTCCGATTTCCGGCGGTTAAGGCTGCTCCGGCGCAGCGAGCTCCGCAGCGAGCAAAAAAGCGCCTTGCGGCGATTCGACCGGGCCGGAAAGCTCCCCGGCTGAAGACGCGAATTCGACGGATTGTACGTTCGCCGCGTTCATGAAATCGAGGAGGACGCGGGAATCGTCCGCCTTGAGACGTTCGAAAAGCGCGGCGTCGGGCGGACGCAGCCCGGCGGGAGCGATCGAGAGTTTCGCCACCGGGCGCTTGATCGAGACATTCAACTCGCTTTTGATCTTGCGCACGCCCGCGAGAAGTTCGACGGCAAGGTCGCCGAGCGCTTCGGCATCATCGTCACGCGGGAAATCCGCCGCGACCGGCCAGGGCGTGAGGTGAATGCTTGCGATGCCGAGCCTTTCCGCGTACATCCAAGAGAAAACTTCCTCCGTGACATGCGGGAGCGTCGGCGCAAACATCTTCAGAATCGTGAGTAGTGAATGGTAAAGCGTGAACTGCGCGCTGGGGCGCAGCGCCCTGCCCTCTTCCGAATCGCCGTAGAGCCGGCCTTTTGCGAGCTCGAGGTAATTGTCGCAGAATTCGGCCCAGAAGAAATCCTCGACAGCGCTTCGCGCGTCGCAGAATTCGTACTCGTCGTAAGCTATTGTCGCGGTTTCCACCACGCGTCCGAGCTTGGAGAGCAGCCAGCGGTCGGTGATATGAAGCGAACCAGGCTTCGAGCCGTCGAAATCGGCAATGTGGCCGTGGGCGAACTTGCTCGCGTTGAAGATTTTCGTAAGCAGCCTCTTTCCGAGCGAAAGCGCCTTGTCATTGAACGAACTGTCCAGCCCCAGCTTTGCGGTGGAAGTCCAATAGCGCAGCACGTCGGCGCCGTATTTGTCAACGTACTCGCGCGGCGTCACCACATTGCCCTTGGACTTGGACATCTTTTTCTTGGCGGGATCGAGCGCGTGGCCGCTGATGAAGACGTTTTCCCAAGGCATTTTGTCTTCGTGAAGCAATCCCTTCACGATCGTGTAGAACGCCCAGGTGCGGATTATGTCGTGCGCCTGCGGGCGCAGGCTCATCGGGAAAATCTTCGCAAACAGCTCCGGGTTTTCCAGCCAGCCGGACGCGAGCTGCGGGGTGCAGGAGCTGGTCATCCAGGTGTCCATCACGTCGGTTTCGGGCGTCAGTTCCTCCGGCCTGCAGGGAAGAGGGCCGCGAGGCAGGTCCACCGTCGGGTCAACCGGCAGGTCGGCGGGGTCGGCGAGTATCACGCTTCCGTCCGGCGCGTACCAGACCGGGAACGGGACGCCGTAGAACCGCTGGCGGCTGATGCACCAGTCCCAGCCAAGATTCTCCACCCAGTGCTGGTAGCGCACCCACATAAACTCCGGCCACCATTTTATTTCGCGTGCGCGGCGGATCAGCTCTTCCTTCTTGTCGAGGATGCGGATGAACCACTGCTCGGTGATGATGTACTCGACCGGAGCGTGGCTCTTCTCGCCGCACTTGACCATATGCGTGATCTTCTCCTGCTTCGTCAGCAGGTTCTCTTCCTTCAACTTTTCGATAATCGCCTTGCGCCCGGCTTCGAGTTTCAGCCCCGCGAACTCGCCCGCAAGTTCGTTCAGCCTGCCGTCGGGAGTTATCGCGACGCGGGTTTCGAGGTTGTAGCGCTTCCACCATTCGATGTCCACGGTGTCGCCGAACGTGCAGCACATTACGATGCCGGTTCCCTTTTCGGGATCGACGAGCGGATCGGTGAGAACAGGCACCCAAAGGTCGAAATGCGGAGTTTTGATTTTCCCCCCGACATAGCGGCGGTAGCGGTCGTCCTCGGGATGGCAGAGCACCGCAACGCAAGCCGGCAATAGCTCCGGGCGCGTCGTCGCAATTGCGACCTTCGTTCCATCTTCGAACGTGAAAAGGATGTCGTTGAAGGTCGAATCGAACTCGCGGTCTTCGATTTCGGCCTGGGCGAGCGCGGTGCGGTTGTCCACGTCCCAGATTGCCGGCTCTTCGCGGCGGTAAATGTGGCCTTTCTTGTAAAGGTCAATGAAACTTTGCTGCGCGACGCGGCGGCTGACGCGGTTTATCGTGGAGTATTCGAGATTCCAGTCCACCGAAAGGCCCATGCGCTGCCACATGTCCTTGAATTCGGCTTCGGCGTCCTTTGTCACTTCAAGGCAGAGCTTGATGAAATCCTCGCGAGGCATGCTTTGCGCTCGGACGTCGCGCGCGCGCTCGACCATCCGCTCTGTGGGAAGGCCGTTGTCGTCGAATCCGAACGGGTAAAAAACGACCTTGCCGCGCAGCTTCTGGTACCGCGCGATGATGTCCATTTGCGTGTAGCTGTAGATGTGGCCCAGATGCAGCAGGCCGGAGACCGTGGGCGGCGGAGTGTCAATCGAGTAAATCCGCTCGCGCGGCGCCGTGGGGTCGAAGCGGTAAATACCCTTCTCCTCCCAGTGTTTCTGCCACCGGGCTTCGGCCTCGGCGGGGTCGTAACGGTCAGGCAAATCCCGCATTGCACACCTTCGGAGCGACAAAAACCTCTCGCGGACGCTATAAAGCTACTTTCACGCGTATCCGCCTCGGCTTGCGCCGGTTTGTCCCGGATGGTAAAAATGTCCGTCCCTCCGGGAAAACGGCGGCGTTATGGTAGCACAAGAAAACAAGTTAAGCTGGACGTTCAATCCCCGGCTTCAGGAGCCGTTTAAGTTCGGCGCGCTCATCTTATTAATTGCAGCGTTTTCCGCCGTGGTATACTTCACCTCCGATACGGCCAGGTGGTGGTGGACGGGTCTTTCGGCGCTTCTGCTCGTCCTCATGACCCTGCCGTATTTTGTACCTATCACTTACGAGCTGACCGATGAGGGCGTTTCCGTATTCCACGGGCGGATAAGGTCCAGCTTCAAGCCGTGGAGTCACTATACTCGTTGCGTTTACGACGAGGTGGGGCTGCAGCTTAAGACGATGGAGGTGGACAGCAGGCTCGACCACTACCGCGGATGCTTCATGCGGTTCGCCAAGGGCGCCAAGGAGCAGGCGGAAGTAATCGAATTCATCGGTCGCAAGCTGAAAGTTGTAAGGAACCGGGCGTGACCCGGACTAGTCGAGGAGCTATTGTCGGCGGCAGGCACAAAAAAACGGGCGTCCTGGATTGAAGGATTCAAATATGCTTTCGGCATCGGATACGCCGAGCCGCCGCTGTCCGAATCCGACGAGGCCGCGCTGATGCGCGTAGGCGATTTGGTCGTCTCCAGGCGAATGGAAGTGCCCGCCATTATGGCGCTCGAATCGCTTAGGCCGATGAATTTTCTCGGCAGCCAGGTAATGGTGATGCTCAAACCGTTCGTCGGCATCATTACGGACGACACGTTTTGGGTAAGCGTCCAAGAAGCGTTCGAAAAGCGCGCAAGCGTGAATTTTCTTATCGAGTACATCGAAGAGCGGATGAACGAGCGAAAGCGCGCCGAGCGCGCGCCGCTCGAAAATACCAACGGTGATAAGTGAGGAGTTGATGGAGCAGCACAAGTCCGATGAGAAAATCAAGGTGATAGTCGCAACAGACTGCGGCTCGACCACCACCAAAGCGATACTCATCGAATTCGTACCGGAAGAAAACTGCTATCGCCAGACTTTCAGGGGCGAAGCGCCGACCACCGTGGAAGCGCCTTTCGAAGATGTTACGAAGGGCGTTCTCAATTCGATCCAGGAACTGGAAGAGCTTTCCGGAAGGAAAATTCTCGATCCCAACAAGAATTTCGACGCGACGGAAGCGCCGTTCATTTATCCGTCGCGCGACGGCGAAAAAGTCGGAATAGACGCGTACATTTCGACATCAAGCGCGGGCGGAGGACTGCAGATGATGGTGGCCGGCGTCGTTCTTACGATGACCGGCGAAAGCGCGCAGCGCGCGGCGCTGGGCGCGGGCGCGATCGTGATGGACGTACTTGCGTCGAACGACAAGCGGCTTCCGCACGAAAGGATAGACCGCATCCGCAGGCTTCGTCCGGATATGATTTTGATGTCCGGCGGCGTGGACGGCGGCACGATCAGCCACGTCGTCGAAATGGCGGAGCTTATCGCCTCCGCCGATCCCAAGCCGCGCCTCGGCCACAGCTACCAACTGCCGGTTATTTACGCGGGCAACACCGACGCGCGGGAGAACGTAAGCAAGGTGCTGGGCGGCAAAACCGCGCTGACCATCGCGGAGAACATCCGCCCCACTTTGGAAAGGGAGAATCTGTTTCCGGCGCGCCAGAAAATTCAGGATTTGTTCGAAGAACACGTGATGGCGCAGGCGCCAGGCTACGACAAGCTGCTCAAGTGGGTGAACGCACCGGTTATGCCGACGCCTGGCGCGATGGGCGTAATCATTCAGCGCATCGCTTCCGTGGAAAACAAGAACGTGATCGGCGTTGACATAGGCGGCGCCACGACGGATGTATTCAGCGATTTCAAGGTTGAAAACCAGCGCGTATTCAATCGAAGCGTGTCCGCCAATCTCGGAATGAGCTATTCGGTGTCAAACGTTATGGCCGAGGCCGGATTCGAAAATGTAATGCGGTGGGTGCCGTTCGACATTGACGAGCTGGACCTCCGCAACCGCATCAAGAACAAGATGATCCGCCCGACCACCATCCCTCAAATGCTGGAGGAGCTTGTCATCGAACACGCGCTCGCCCGCGAAGCACTGCGGCTCGCGTTCGAGCAACACAAGTCGCTGGCGGTGGGATTAAAAGGCGTCCAGCAGGCGCGAAGCATTTCGGACGCGTTCAGCCAGGAAGCATCCGGAGACACGTTGATAAAGATGATGGATTTGAACCTGCTGGTCGGCTCGGGAGGAGTGTTGTCCCACGCGCCGCGGCGCAACCAGAGCATGCTGATGCTCCTTGACGCTTTTCAACCGGAAGGATTCACGGCGCTCGCCGTGGACAGCATATTCATGATGCCGCACTTGGGCGTTCTTTCAACGGTTCACGAGCGCGCCGCGGTGGAGGTGTTCAACAGGGATTGCATGATATATTTGGGCACGGCCATCGTCCCTTCGGGCGAGGCCAAGCCCGGCGAGAAGTGCCTGTCGTACCGCATCAAGTTCCCCGACGGGCGCGAGGAAGCGGGCGATTTGCCTGCCGGCGAGCTTTTGCTGTTCCCGCTGGGAGTTGGTGAAGAAGCCGAAGTTGAAGCGGTACCCGCCAGGAACTTCGACCTTGGATTCGGAAAGGGGCGCGCTCACAAGACCAAGGTGCTTGGCGGAGTAGTAGGACTTGTCCTGGATACGCGCGGCAGGCCGCTCGTTTTGCCGAAGGATCGCGCGGGCCAGGTTGCGGCGATTCTCAAGTGGACCAAGGCGATGAACGCTTATCCCGATTTATCCGGCATAGCCCACGGGCATGCGGGAAGAGGTTAGTTTAGAACTGGGCATAACCGGCCACCGGGCCGTTGTGATGTGAAGGAAATTTCGAATCGGGGAGGTTTTCAAGATGGAAAATACTGGTCAGCAGGGCGGTTTCAACCAGCAGCCCGCACCGGCCGCGCCGGCGGCGGTGGATTTCGGCACGCTGTTCGGAAAGGGAACTTCGCTTTGGACTTCGAACCTCGGCAATCTGGTTGTTTTCACACTTGTGTTCGTATTGGTCGCTTGGATTCCGATTGCAAACATCGGATTCATAGCAGGCTATATCAGGGGGCTTCTGAAAACCGCAAGAGGTGAGAAGGCCGAAATAGGCGATCTGTTCAACGCATGGGACTGTTTCGGCAGCGCGTTCCTTTACGTAATCATCCTTTTGCTGGTAGGTCTCGTGAATTTGATTCCAATACTGGGTAGTCTGGCATATTTGGTATTCGTATTTTTCGCCTACCCCGGCTTGTTCAAGGTCATCGACAAAAACGCCGGTGCAGTGGACGCACTCAAGTGGTCCTTCGGGGCTTTCAAGGCCGCCGTTGGAAACTGGATTCTTTGCATTTTGGTAGGCGGAATCATGGCCAGCCTTGGCGGAATCGTATTCGGCATCGGGATGATCGTTACCCTTCCCTGGGGTTATCTGATCATCGCAAGTCAGTATGAAACGCAGAAGGATGCCGCATTTTAGGAATCGGCATTACCGCAGATTTAGGGATTTAAGTCATCGGAGTTAAAGCTTGGCGCATGCTTACACGCCCGGTCTCCGGGTAACGAAACGTACGACGATTCGCCGCGAGCGGGCGCTTCCGCTTAAGGGAAAGGTGGTGGTCGAGAAAGGCCAAAGGCTGTCGGCCGATACTGTGGTCGCGCGCACCGAACTTCCCGGCGGAGTGCAGACGATCAACGTGATCAACCAGCTGTCGATCACGCCCGACGAGATCATGGATTACATGCTCAAGAAGGAGGGCGATCCGGTTGAACAAAACGAGCCCATCGCGCAAAACAAGCCGCTGCTCGGCCTCGCTTTCCTGAAAACCATCGTACGCTCCCCCATCAAAGGATTCGTCGAGCGCATAAGCGAGACGACCGGCCAGGTGATCCTGCGCGAGCCGCCTGTACCGGTTGAAATTCACGCGTATATTGACGGCACGGTTGTCGAAGTCATTCCCGAAACGGGCGTCGTGATGGAAGCGCAGGCGACATTCATCCAAGGCATTTTCGGAATCGGCGGCGAGGCAAACGGCGAGCTGGTGGTCGTCGTGGATTCGCCCGACAAGGAACTATCGGAAAACTTGGTCAAACCGGAACACAAGGGCAAGATCCTTGTCGGCGGCTCGCTTATCACCGCCGGCGCATTCAAGCGGGCTCGTGAGCTTGGAGTGGTGGGAGTCGTCGCCGGCGGGTTTCACGACAAAGACCTGCGCGACGTGCTGGGCAGGGATTTGGGTGTGGCGATTACCGGAACCGAGCAGCTTGGAACGACGCTCGTCGTCACGGAAGGATTCGGCGCGATCCCGATGGCGAAAAAGAGCTTCGATATCCTGGTTGCGCGCCAAGGCAAGCGCGCGAGCATCAGCGGCGCGACGCAGATACGCGCGGGCGTCATCCGGCCGGAGATCATCATTCCGTTCGAGGCGGGCGACGACGGCGCGGAGGAAGCGCCTGTCGAATCCGAAAAATGGCTCAAGCCGGGAGACCCGGTGCGCGTCATCCGCGAACCCTATTTCGGGGAAATCGGAGTGGTCAAATCTCTTCCGCACGAGCTGGCGCGCGTTGAAAGCGAGACCAAAGTCCGTATACTTGAAGTCGATTTCGGCGACGGCAAGGGAGTAATCATTCCCCGCGCCAACGTCGAGACAATAGAAGACTGACGCGGAGCGGCAGCGGCTTTGTCCGCCGGGCGCGCGGATGGCGCGACGGCGGCGCGACGCGCCCTCCGGAAAGGGGAGTGCGGTGAAGCGATTACTTGCCGTGTTCTTGATGTTGACGCTGGGATTTGCGCTCTCTGCGTCGCTCGTCGCGCAGGAGGCTGCCGCGCCGCCGGAGGAAGCGGCCTCCGAGAGCGCGCCGGAGGGCGAAACCGGCGCGGAGCCGGAGGAGGCTGCCACGGATTCGGAAGCTCCCGCAGCCGTTGCGGAAGCGCCGCCGGAGCCCGCTTTCGATCCTTCAAGCGTGCCGCTGCCGGATGACATTCAATTCGTAGACTTGCCCAACGACGCGGGGGAAACGCTTGTTTTCAGCTGGGATTTCACCGGCTTCGATTTCACGCCGACCGAAGAAGAGCTTTCCAAGGGCGCATTCAGACATCATTACGTTTTGGTGCGCGACGGCAAGGAAATCCTCGAGTTCGGCCCGATCGCAAAACCCAAGGAAACGATGGCCGCCTTCCCGCAGTACTGGGGATTCGACGAAGAAAAGTTGAGCAAACGAAAACGCGTCGAACTAAGCGATCTGGAGCCGGGAACAACGGTTAGCCTGCAAATCGGAGTCGTCCCCCCGGAAACGGAGCAGATGTACGCCAAAGCCCGCGGCGATTATTACAATTACATCGGTTTGGAAGAAAGCCTGGTTCTGGCGCGCCACGACCTTGGAGTGGAAAAAGCCAAAAAGAACCGGCCGGACAAAGTCGCGGAACTTGAGCAGGCCGTTGAAGATATAAAGGCGCAGATTGCCGGCCTTGGTTACACAAAACAGCAGGCCGAATCCGCGTGGAACGAAGCGAAGGCTGCAATCTATGTCTTTCCCGAAACTTACCAAGCGACAACAAAAACCGGTTGGTACAACCCCGTCAAAACGAACAATCTCGTTTTCGGAATATTATTCGGCACCGTGGTACTGCTGTTCATAGCACGCGCCCGAAAAGACAAAACGTTGTTCATCAGAAGGATAAACGGACTCGAAGCGGTGGACGAAGCGATAGGCCGCGCCACCGAAATGGGCAAGCCGATTCTTTACCTTACGGGAATGACGACGCTTGCCGATCTCGCGACCCTCGCGGCGATAAACATTTTGGGTGAAGTATCCAAGAAAATCGCGGAGTACGACAGCGGACTGATCGTGCCCTGCCGCGACCCGGTCGTGATGACGGTGAACCAGGAAACTGTCAAGGCCGCGTATACCGAGGCCGGACGTCCCGAGAATTACAACGAGGACAGCGTGTTCTTCCTCACCGAAGACCAGTTCAGTTACACGGCCAGCGTGAACGGAATTATGTTGCGCGACAAGCCCGCGGCGAATTTCTTTATGGGTTACTACTACGCCGAGTCTCTCCTGCTCGCGGAGACGGGTGCGATGACCGGGGCGATCCAGATCGCCGGAACGGACTCGCTGGCGCAGCTTCCGTTTTTCATCACCGCGTGCGATTACACGTTGATAGGCGAGGAGCTTTACGCTGCAAGCGCGTACCTGTCCCGCGAGCCGCTTCTTTTGGGAAGCCTCAAGGGGCAGGACATCGGCAAGCTTTTGTTGATGCTCGTAATCCTCCTCGGAACGCTTTTGGCGAGCCTTGGGGTTTGGCTTTCCAATCCGGCGTTCAATTTCATCCAGCATATTTTCACGGCGCTATAGGAGGCGGCAATGGGAACCTTTTTCAGAAAACAGCTGCCGATAATCATAGCCTTCGTGATGGGCATGATCATGCTCATCCGGTACTACGTCCCGCATCCCGTATCCGAAACTGTTTACAACCTGTTCATCGACTGGGTCATCATCATTTCGGGATTCGTGATGATCCTCGGCATCCTTTCGCTTCTTCACTACCACTGGAACAAAATCAAGCGCCGGAAGCCGGGATTCGCGTTCAGCTTCGTCACCTACGGCGCATTCCTGGTGATGATGATCACGGGATTCGTTTCGGGATTCAGGGCGGAGACGGGGACTCCGATGGAGCAAGGCACGGGATTCCACTGGATGTACGTGAATCTGATGGTGCCGATGCAATCCACGATGTTCGCGATATTGGGATTTTTCGTCGCTTCCGCGGCGTTCCGCGCATTTCGCGCGCGCAATCCCGAGGCGACGATGCTGCTTATCGCGGCAATTTTGGTGATGCTTGGACGAGTCCCGATCGGCGAGGCGATGTGGACGATCAAATCGGCCGCCGGCGCTGACATACACCCGTTCAGCGTGGTCTCTTCGTGGATTCTCGACGTGCTCAACACGGCGGGACAGAGAGGAATAATGCTCGGCGTGGGACTATCCCAGGTCGCGATCGCACTTCGAATACTTTTCGGAATTGAGCGTACCTATATGGGAGGTGGCGAGTGATGGGATTCTGGAAGGCGTTTCTGAAACTCGACCGCCGGTTCATTTACCTGGTGATCGCTCTGGGAATAATCATACCGCTGCTCAAGCCGATGGGCCTGCCGATACTTCCGTCAAAGGAAGTTCAAGCCGTGTTCGACGACATAGACAAGCTGCCGCCCGGTTCGCACGTTTGGATTGCGATGGACTACGACCCCGCCAGCCAGCCGGAGCTGCAACCGATGTCGGTCGCCATTATGCGGCATTGCTTCGAGAAGGACTTGCGCGTTATCGCGATGACGCTTTGGCCGGGCGGGCCGAATCTGATAGTTGAGGCCTTCCACAAAGTGTCGAAGGAATTCGGTGATAACGGCAAGTCGCTGAAGGAAGGCGAAAACTACGTGAATCTCGGCTACAAGCCGGGAGGCACGGCGGTGATTCTCGGCGCGGGTCAAGATCTCAAGGCCACGTTCCCGACCGACATGTTCGGCAACGCTACCTCCACCATGCCGATTCTAAGGGATTTGAACAGCACGAAAAATCTGGATTACATGGTCGAAATCGGAGCCGGAAACACTGTTGACTGGTGGATTGTTTACGGCCAGAAGAACTACGGATTCCCGCTGGCGATCGGATGCACCGCGGTTTCGGCGTCGCAGTATTACCCTTATTTGAACAGCGGGCAGATAACGGGGTTGATCGGCGGGCTGCGCGGCGCAGCGGAATATGAGGTTCTTACCGGCAAGCCCGATCTCGCGACGGCGGGAATGGATGCGCAGAGCATAGTGCACGTCATCCTGGTGCTCGCAATAATACTCGCCAACATCGGCTACATAACGGTGTTGCGCGGAGGAGGTGCCAAATGAGCCCCGAATTGCTGGAAAAAGTTGGGATCATTATCGCCGGATTCCTGACCTTGATGATGTTCAGTTTCATTTTCAAGGACAATCCGTTTTTCAAATTCGGCGAGCACCTTTATCTGGGCGTGGCCATCGGATATTACGTTAACATTCAGTTTTTCAACTTCATGCGCCCGAAGCTGATCGAGCGGCTTTATCCGCCGCTGGGGCCGCCGAATCCACCGGATCCCGTTAATCCGGACATCGTCACTTTTCCCGATCCGAATTTCTGGGTGATCATTCCCGCGCTGCTGGGCATTTTCATCCTTATGCGCCTTATTCCAAAGTTTTCGTGGTTATCGCGCTGGAGCTTCGCTTTTTACATCGGCGGCTATGCGGGCATCAACCTTCCGATGGTCATCAACGGCGTGATCCTGCCGCAATTGGTCGCGGCAACCGCGGCCATCGCATTCAAGGACGCTGCGGGTGTGCCCGCAATCGCGGGAGGAATCAACACGCTTATACTGATGATAGGCACATTCTGCGTGCTCGTTTACTTCTTTTTCAGCATCGAGCACCGCGGCGTCGTGCTTTCGGTTTCGCGCGTCGGCATCTGGGTTCTCATGATAACTTTCGGCGCGGCGTTCGGATACACCGTGATGGCGCGCATGAGCCTTCTCATCGGCCGTACCCAGTTTCTGCTGTTCGACTGGCTCAAGGCGTTCGGCATAAATTTAAGCTAGGCGACGAGGCCGGCTTTGCGCGCTTGGATTTTTCACGCGCGCGGCGCGCAGCTTGGGCAAGCGCGCATTTTTGCGGCCTTGCATTACAATACCCGCCCATGGGTAACCGATTCGCCGCGCTTTTCGCCGCCGCCGCGCTTTTCGCGCTCGCATTCGCCGCGCCCGCGGCTTCCCAGGCCGACGCCGCATCCGTCCGCAGGATAGACCTGCCTTCCGGCGCGCCGTTCAAGAACGTCGCGATCACGCTCGACAGTTACGGCGTGCCGCATATCACCGCGCCGTCGCTCGACGCCTGCTTCTTCGGCGCGGGATACATGCACGCGTACCATCGCCTCGTGCAGCTGGACGTGACGCGCAGGCTGGGCCGCGGCGAGCTTGCGGGATGGGCGGGCGAGGAGCGGCTCGAATCCGACAGGTTGATGCGCAGGCTGCGGCTGGGCGCGGTAGCGGATGCAAGCCTTGAGTTGCTCAAGCCGGACGAAATCGCGGCGCTTTCCGCCTACACCGAGGGCGTCAATTTCTACATCTCGCACTGCGCGCAGCTGCCGATGGAATTCGCGCTCACCGGCCCGCCGCGGAAATGGACGAACTCCGATTCGCTTGTCTGCGCGCGCGTAATGAGCTGGATGCTGATGGAGGATTACTTCACGACTATAGACAACGAGTACAGAAGGCCGAAGACCGACCCGGCGCTGCTGAAGCTGGTTGATCTCTCGCCGCTGGAGGGGATTGCGTACCATATTTCGCCTGATGATTTGGCGTACTTGCATCGAACAGGCTATGAAGCCCAGGATTTAAAAATTATTCCCGGAGAAGCTCCAAGCCCCGGACTGGGGAGCTTCGAACCGGACTCCACGCTTCGAGGAAGCAACTGCTTCGTGATTTCGGGCAAGCTGACAGAGGACGGATTGCCCGTAATCGCAAGCGATCCGCATCTGGATTTGACCTATCCGCCGATATGGTACGAAATGCGGTTGACCGCGCCGGACTACGACGCGCGCGGAATGACCGTGCCCGGCGTCCCCGCGATTGTAATCGGCGCGACGAATGATATCGCGTGGGGAATCACCGCGCTCGGAGGCGACAACGCGGACGCGATTCGATACCAAGTGCGGAACGCGGCGTCTCCGTCCCCGGACATTTCAGTCGAATCGTTGCAATCGGGCGAGCTGTCCGCAATTCTCGGCGGCGACGGCTGGCGCATCGCGGACAAAGAGTATTTAACCAGGAACGGCTGGAAGAGGTTTCTCGCACGCGACGAGTCGTTCGAAATCACCGACATGAAGGGACGCCGGACGAAAACCGAAACCGTGCTTTACACCGAAGCGGGGCCGGTTATGTTCAAGGAAGAGGGCGGCTCGGTCATAGTCCTCAAGTGGGTGGGAATGTTTCCCGACCGCGAAGGCGCGGCGTTCCTGGCGATGAACAAGGCGAAAAATATTGACGAATTCCGCTCGGCGATTCGCGAATTGACCACATCCCAGAATTTGATTTATTGCGATAAGGATGGAAACATCGCATATTTCCCGACGGGCAAATATCCGAAAAGGAAATACGATGGAGCCGCGCCGGTTTCGGGCGAATCGCAAAGCGTGGAATGGCCGGAATGGATTACGACGGACGAACTTCCTGTTTCGCGTGTGGCTCAATCGGGGTTCATCGTGTCGGCAAACCAGGCAATCGGCCCCGAATACAAAGTCGATTTGTCCGGCGGCGGGTTGACAATAGGGAAATTCACCTGGGATTTGGAGCTAGGCGGCTACCGCTCGTACGGCCACCGCGCCAAGCGCATCGGTGACCTAATCGAGGAAGCAAAATCGCGCGGCAAAATATCGCGCTTGGACGTCGCGCGCATCCAGTGCGACACGTATTCCCAGCTGGGCGCCGGATTCCGCGACTTCGTGATCGAAACGCTGGACGCGGCGGATTACGCGCCAGGCGCAGCGGACAATCCCGCGCGCGTCGCGTACGACATGCTGAAGAACTGGGACGGCTATTGCAGCACGGACAGCGCGGGCGCGGCGGTCGCCTACCTGATGCTCGCGAACGTTTCGGACAGGCTGCTGCGCAGCCGCGGCTGGGGCTCGACATCGGAGCGCGTCTGGCACGGCGGGCTGGACTACGGGCGCAACCTGGGCGCGCTGTGGGACGATCCGAAAACGGAGCAGATCGAGGACGCGCCGGCGATCCTCGCGGATGCCCTCGAATACGCTGCCTCCACGCTCGAAAAGAAGTTCGGCCCCGATGCCCCCTGGCGTTGGGACAAGATGCACCTGATGGACTTGACTTACCCGGTGCCGTTCATCGGGATGTATGCGCCCGGGCTGGTTCCGTCTCCCGGCGGAAACGACACGGTCTGGCAGGGCGCAAGCTCTTTGAATTCGGATGGCGCATTTGTCCAGGATTTCGGGCCGTCGATGCGGGTGATAATGTCGCCGGGATGCCTGGACGACGATTACTCGTCGAATGCGGCGGGCAACGCTGCGGGCGGCGCGTATTTCCTCAGTGTGCTCCCCGGCGGCCAGTCGGGCGACCCTCGTGACCCGAATGGAAAGGATCAGCTTGCGCTGTACTTGGCTGGCGGATACAAGTAGCTTCGCCGCACTCGAGCCAATCCATCCCGGATTATGAAATTTCGAATTTCGGGCGCCTTGCATTCGACATATGCATGTCGAATCCGGTATAATTGAGTCAGGACGTCGAAGCGATGCCCCCCCACAGCTTCGGCGTCCCTTTTTTATACAGTTTTCTACATGGCTTACGGCTGTGTGCCTACGCCCGATGCGCAGTTTCCATCCCCAGATACGCGACCTCGGTGTTCCCGTAGGTCTTGCGCTGCCATTCCCAGAAGGGAAGACGATCCAGCCCGCCAACCTCCGCCGTCCCGAACTGGCATACGATCAGCGATTCATCCTCCATCAGCGGATGGCGGCGCAGCGCGTCGAGGGTGCGCTCGACCATCATCCTTCGCTGGGGCGGCGCGACGAAAATGACGTCGAACTTCAGTTTTTCCTCGAAGAAGCGCGGAATCGCCTGGAACGCGTCTCCACGGAATATCCTGACTCGGTCTTTCACTCCCAGCACATCCGCGTTCTCTTCCAGTACGGCGGCGGCCGCGAGCGACAACTCGACCGCGGTCGCGCGGCGCGCGCCGTTCGAAAGCGCCTCGAAAACGTAACTTCCCGAGCCGGCGAACAGGTCCAGAACGCATGCTCCGTCCAGATACGGGCGCAGCACGTCGAATACGGCCTTGCGGACGCGGGTGAGCGGCGGACGGGTACCGCGACCGGTAGGCGTTTTTATCGCCCTACCGCCAAGCTCGCCAGAAATTATCCTTAACATACGCGGCACTCCTCCACCGCGGCAAAATTATAAATCGGAAGGGCTATAATCGGCGCGTGCGCATCGGGCTTGGCCAAATCAACACGACCGTGGGCGACCTGTCCGGAAACGCCGCGCGGATAATCGAATACGCAAAGCGCGCCGCAGATGCCGGTTGCGGGCTGTTCGTCACGCCGGAGCTTGCCACGACGGGCTATCCGCCGCAGGATTTGCTGTTCAAGCGGCATTTTATTGCCGACCAGCTCGCCTTGCTGTACGGCGGCCTGGCGCAGGAGCTTCCCCTGCCCTCGCTCGTCGGATTCGTGGATCGCGGCCCGGAAGGGGAGCTTTACAACGCCGCAGCGCTTGTTTCCGGCGGCGAAGTCGCCCGCGTTATTCACAAAACGCTTCTGCCCACTTACGACGTGTTCGACGAGTGGCGGTACTTCCGGCCCGCGGATGAAATCGCGCCGGTGGAATTCGCCGGGAAGAAAATTGGCGTGACGATTTGCGAGGACATCTGGGACGGCGATTACGATCGCAAAATAGTCCAGGAGCTCGCCCGCGCGGGCGCCAAAACCGTTGTCAACCTTTCTTCCTCCCCGTTTCACGCGGGAAAAAGAGAGGAGCGCTTAGGCCTGCTCCGGATGCATGCGATCGCGAACGAGGTCTCGATGGTTTACTGCAACCTGGTCGGCGCGCAGGACGAGCTTATTTTCGACGGCGAGTCCATGGCGGTGGACTCGAAAGGGCGGCTTGTGGCTCTCGGCCCGCAATTCGAAGAAGCGCTGGTGGTTGTGGAGACGGGGAATTCCGGCTCGGAGCCGCCGAAGGAAGCGCCGCACCGCGCATTCGATTTCGAATCGGAGGTGTTCCACGCGCTTTGCCTGGGAATACGGGACTACTTTAGGAAGTGCGGATTCGAGCGGGCCGTCATCGGGCTTTCAGGCGGAATAGACAGCGCGCTGACGGCTTGCCTTGCGGCGGAAGCGCTGGGAAGCGGCGATGTAATCGGTGTGTATATGCCGTCCCGCCACAGCGCGGCGATGAGCGGCGAGGACGCGGAAGCGCTGGCGCACTCTCTCGGAATTGAGTACCTGGTAATGCCGATTGACGAGTCCGTCGAGATCGCGAAATCCCGGTTCGTATCGGTATGCGGCGAATACCGCGATCCGGTGACGGTGGAAAACCTTCAGGCGCGCGAGCGCGGCAAAATCCTGATGGAGATTTCGAACGACCGGCGCGCGCTCGTGCTCGCCACGGGAAACAAAACGGAATACGCGCTGGGATATTCCACGCTGTACGGCGACATGTGCGGCGGGCTTGCGGTTATCGGCGACGTTTCCAAACCGGAAGTGTACGCGCTCGCCCGCTGGTACAACAAAACGAAAGGCGCGGAAATAATTCCGGAGCGCACGCTGACGCGGCCGCCTTCCGCGGAGCTGCGCGACGGCCAGGTGGATCCGTTCGATTACGCGCGTATCAGCCCGCTCGCGGACGCGGTCGTTGAGGAGCACCTTTCGCCGGACGAACTAATCGCGCGGGGATTCGCAAGGGAAGAAATCGCTCTCGTATTCCGCCTGGTTCGCGGAAGCGAGTACAAGCGGCGCCAGGCCGCGCCAGTCCTGCGCATCACGCGCAAGGCTTTCGGTATCGGGCGCAAGATGCCGATTGTGAACAGGTACGGCGGATAGAGGTATACTTGTACCGTGGGATCAGGCAGATTTCCTTTTCCGCTTAGGATTTACGCCGATACGTCCGTATATGGCGGCGTATTCGACGATAAATTCGATGTTCCGAGCACGAAGTTTTTTTCCCTGGTTGACTCTGGTGAAATCAAGCTTGTGAATTCACCTGTTGTCGAAAAGGAAATATCGACAGCGCCGCAGCCGGTTAGGAATTTTTATCGCGATATTACTTTCGATGCCGAAACGATTGACAGCGTAGCCGAGGCCGAGCGTCTCATATCAGCTTATGTAGCAAACAAGATAATTTCAAAAAAGTGGGAGACTGATGCAGCACACGTAGCTTTGGCTACCGTTGCCCGCTGCGATCTAATTGCAAGCTGGAATTTCAGACATCTAGTGAACTTGCGGCTGATTCGAATGTACAATGCCGTGAACTTACTTATGGGCTACCCCTCATTGGAAATCCGCTCTCCTATGGAGGTGATTGAAATTGACTGAAAAATTCAGGATCGACTGCATCGCAATGAAGCGAAAGGCAGCTCTCCAAATACATGAAGAGCTCAAAGGGCTGAGCTACGAGCAACGCATCGCCTATTGGGAGTCCGTACTTCGCGACATGAAAGGTCGCCGGGCCGGGCACAAAAGGAAATCGAGACGCGCCAAAAGGTCCGACTAGCCTGGATTTTGCGGCATTTCCGTATTATTTTGCCCCGCTTCTTCGAGCAGCGCGAACAGCCCGGACTCTATCACTTCCAAATCCGACCGGGCGGATTCGGACTGCCAGCGCGGCACAAGCATTGCGGATTTTTCCCGCGCCTTCGCCAAATACTCCTCGGCCTTTTTCCTGGAGTAGTCCATCGAGCCGAGCTCGCGCAGACGCGCCTTGAGCGCGTCCGCCGACTCCGCCGACGGTCGCTCCTGCCATCCGTTCATGAGCGTTTCGATTGACGGATCCTTTCCGATCGCGTGGATCAGCGGAAGCGTGATGCGCCCTTCCTTCAAGTCGTTGAACGACGGCTTGCCGGTCTTTTTTGGATCGGCGGCGATGTCCAAAAGGTCGTCCACGATCTGAAACGCCATGCCGAAATCCCTTCCGTACTCGCCGGCGAGCCTGCGCCCTTCCGCATCCGCGCCGCCGAGATACGCGCCGAGGCGCGTGCAGTGCTCGAACAGCACCGCGGTCTTTAACTCGATAACCGAAAGGTAGTTGTCCACGGCGAGTTTGAAGTTGTTGCGGTTGTTGACTTCGACAAGCACGCCCACTCCCAGCTTTTTCGAGGTGCCGACGAACATGTCGAGCACCTCGAAATCCCGGACTTTGGCGACGCGATCCAAGACAATCGCCAGGAGGTAATCCCCCACGATGACCGCGATCTCGTTTCCGAACGCGTTGCACAGGGTTTCGCTGCCGCGGCGGAACTGCGCGGTGTCTATCACGTCGTCGTGGATGAGCGTCGCGGTGTGCAAAAGCTCGGCCGCGCACGCGCAGGTTATGCTCTTTCCGTAGTCGTATTCGCCGAACAGCCGGGCGAAGACCATCACGAGCTTGGGCCGCAGCCGCTTGCCCGTGTTCCCTGTGATCGCGTCGAGGTAGCGGATGACGATGGGATCGCTGCCGAGGAGGAACTCCCGGATGCGCCGCTCGATTTCGACCTCGTCGCTCTTGATGTGCGTGGAAAACTCCACGGAAGGGAATATAGCACGGGGCGGAGGTAGGAGTTGGTGGCGCATGTTGTAACGAGGCTCCAATTTGTGCCGAGCAAATCACGTCACTCCAATTTGCCGCTAGATCTTGAATCCAAGCGCATCAATGGAAAACAGTGAGCATTCATGTAAATCCATAGCGCATACACCTCACGACTACATCTCGTGATCAGGCATACGCGTTCGTCTTGGTTCTGTTGCATGAAACTGCTCCCACTATAATCCCCCCGTGCCGACCGACGAACTTGTTCCATTTGACGATGCTGGGCTGCCCGGCAACCGCGACGCCTCCCGCGCTCCGGAGGTCCTGCGCCTCGCGCGCACCCTGCCCGCGGCCGGGCCGCGCACGCGCATAGACTACGCTAGCGAGCTCAACCCGCAACAGCTCGCCGCGGTGACCGCGGGCGGCGGACCGGTGCTGGTGCTCGCCGGCGCCGGGTCGGGCAAGACGCGCGTCATCACTTACCGCGTCGCGTGGCTTATCGAAAACGGCGTGCGGCCGGGGAACATCCTTTTGACCACGTTCACCAACCGCGCCGCGCGCGCGATGCTTGGCCGCGTCGAGACGCTTCTGGGCGCGGACCTGTCGTCGATCACCGGCGGTACGTTCCACCACGTCTGCAACATCATGCTGCGCAGGCACGCACCGCTTCTGGGGTTCACCGAGAATTTCACGATACTCGACGCGGACGACGCGGTGCGGATGATGAAGCGCGTGCGCGCCGAAAGCGGCGTCGATACAAAGGAGCGGATGTTCCCCGCGCCGCGGGTGCTGTCGCGGATCGCCTCGCTTATGGTCAACACCGAAATGGGGCTGGACCGGATTATCATCCGCCACTATCCGCAGTTTTCGCAGCGCATTCTCGATTTCGAGCGCGTGTTCGCGCGATACGCCGCGGAGAAGCAGCGCCAGAACGCAATGGACTACGACGATTTGCTTCTGTGGACGTGGCGGCTGCTTTCGGAGCATGACGAAGTGCGGCGGGAAATAGCGGAGCGCTACCGGCACGTCCTTGTTGACGAATATCAGGACACGAACCACCTGCAGGCGAAGCTTGTCGAGCTGTGGTCGAGCGAGCACGGGAATCTGTTCGTAGTGGGCGACGACGCGCAGAGCATTTACAGCTTCCGGGGCGCGAACTACCGAAACATACTTACATTTCCGGAGCGTTTTCCCGGCGCAGCCACCTATAAGCTGGAAACAAACTACCGCAGCACTCAGGCCATACTCACGCTCGCGAACGAGGTGCTGCGCGACACGCCCGAAGCGTTCAAGAAAACGCTGCGCGCGGTCAAGCCGGAGGGCGCCAAGCCCGCGCTCGTAGTGTGCCGCAACCCGGACGACCAGGCGGATTTCATCGCCGGGAAAATCCTGGAATTGCGCGAGGACGGCAAACAGCTTGCGGACATCGGCGTGCTCTACCGTGCGCACCGCAACAGCCAGGAAATCGAGATGGCGATGGGCCGCCACGGGATTCCGTACTTCATCCGGGGGGGGGTGCGTTTCATGGAGATGGCGCACATAAAGGATCTGCTGGCCTACCTCGTGATTTTCGGCTCGCCGCGCAACGAGCTTGCGTGGGAGCGAGTGCTTTCGATGTGCGAGGGCATCGGCGGGCGCACGATTTCGCGCGTCCTTGAAGCGATGAGCGGCGTGCCGGATCCGCTTGCGGAGCTTATCGGCGGGAGGTATCTCGATCTCGCGTACGGCGCGGGAAAGACTTCTCTTCGGGCGCTTTCGGTTTTCCTGGGCGACATCGCGAAGGAAATCCCGAACCGCGATCCTGCGGTGCTGGCGCGCACGATACACAAGCGGCGGTACTCGGCCTACTTGAAGGAAAACTACGACAACGCGCAGCGGCGCGAAGACGACATCGAGCAGTTTTTCATTTACGCCAGCAGGTTCGCGTCGCTTGGCGAGATGCTCAGCGAGGTCGCGCTGCACGGCGGATTCGGCGGCGAGGAGGTGGCGGCGGCGGATCCCGCGGCGGTGGAGGAAGGCCGCGTCTGCCTTTCGACGATCCACCAGGCGAAGGGCCTCGAGTGGAAGGTCGTTTTTCTCGTGTGGTGCGTGGACGGCACCCTGCCCCACAATATGACGTTCGACGATCCGGACGCGCTGGACGAGGAGCGGCGGCTGTTTTACGTCGCGGTGACGCGGGCGAAGGACGAGCTCGTACTGAGCTATCCGCAGGAGCGGTCGCGCGCCGATTTTTCGGTGGATTTGACCATGCCGTCAAGATACCTGCGCGAAGTGTCGAAGCACTACGACGAATTCATACTCGAATGGGACGACCCGAAGCGCGAAGCGAAGCAAGAGGAAGCGCGGGAGCGGAGGATAACCGGCGGGATCGACATCGAAAAGCTCGGCGGAAAGATGCTGGGCGGCGGCGACGCTTCGAAACCGGGAGGCGTGTGGATGCCGGACATCCCGGATCCCTGGGAGGAGGAGTGAAAAGAGAACTCCCATTACCCCCTTGTGCATGGTGCCTATAGAAAAATCCACCCTGAAAGGTATATGCCAATCCGCACTGCAACAACGCCGAGCCGTCGGTTGAAGCAGCGTTTTACGCACCCCTCTTAAGCAACTCCAACGCGCATTTGTGAATTTTCTATCAAGGTTTTCCCGCCGCTAGGGGATTCCCTATGCGGGTATAATCCGCGCGTACCCTCCCGGCGAGGACTGCCAGGGGATAGGGCGATTTTGCCAAGCAGGCGAATTTATGATTCGAAGAGATTGGGACGGCGATGAAACCTCCCCACGGTGGAGGATCCCGCGCGTCCCTGTTTCGATATACAATTCTGCATTGAGGAGGATTTTGTCATGAGAAGTAATTTGTCAAAACTTGCCAGGGGGGGGGCTGCGGTTGCCATAGTCCTCGCCCTGATGGTGCTCGCCATGCTTGCGGTTAGCCTCGCAAGCTGCGGCGAAGGCGCAAAAAAGCAGCTCGTTGGAAGCTCGCCCGGCGCAGCGCCGGGGAGCGACCCGGATAACGACCAGGTTGCGAATGCGGGAGACCGCAAGGTGGCCGTCGGCCCGGACATGGGAGGCGATGATGAACCGGAAGGGGGCGAGGGGCTGCTGGATTCACCTAATCCGGCAGATCCTGCTTATGACGACCTCACAGCAGTAATCAGGCCATTTACCGATCCAAGAACAGGCCAAACTTACGATATTGTGGATGGACGTGTGATTGTCGCGTTCAAGAACCCGCCAGTGCTTCCGCTTATGGATGAAAACTACTTCGACGTAGAGCGCTTTCAAACCGACCCATGCTATTCCATCCAATATCCACTGATTGTCGGCGATCCGGAGATTGACACGTTCATTATTGCGGAAAACCTGACGGTTTATTCCGAATGGCGTGCACACAGAAGTATGGCCGCCATTTTGCCGGAAGGAACATCGGTTGAGGAAGCTGTCGCAAATTGGCCGGCTACTTACCCCGCCTTGGTTCTTTCCGCTGATCCGGATTCGGTTTATGCAACCTGTGCCTGGCCTTATTCCGGAGACTCCAACGACGAACTTTTTGTCAACCAGTGGAACATCAAGGAACGTACGCCAACTCAGTTTGATATCAATATTCAAACTACTTGGCAACATGGCAAGATCGGAAATAGCGATGTGGTTGTTGCTGTTCTCGATACCGGAATACAGAGAAGCCATCAGGATCTGGCCTCCAGGTTGACTGCCTATGGCGCGAATGTATTCCCGAAATTTGGCAAAACAAAAATCCTTCTTGACGGAGGAGAACCATGGCCAAGTATTGTCGACGACAATATGTGGAATGCAATAAACGTTGGTCATGGTACTTGTGTTGCGGGCATTCTTGGCGCCGTAATCAACAACGATCTCGGACCGCAAGAGCATGAAAGAGATGTTGCTGGCATTACGCAAAATGTCCCTATGCTCCCAGTTGCAATGTCAGGCCATAATGAAGGAGGTAAATTCCGTTACTTTGAATCCACAAACATAAATGCATTTTATGTTTTGGGTGCTTTCAAAGGGGAGTTTGACAAATGGCAGCTGTATCCTGATGATCCCAAGCTACACCTCAATATCGAGGTTGTAAATTGCAGTTTTGGTGGATTAGCCTCATCCCTAACATATCGCAACGTAGTTGCGAATGTTGCAAGGTATTCGGTGCTTGTTGGCTCTGCCGGTAATGACAGTAGCGATATTGCTGTGCAATTTCCGGCGACTCATTCTGATGCGCTTGCAGTTGCAGCCTACAATTACCTTGGTCAAAAGCCGACATGGAGCAATTGGAATCCTGCATTCGTTGACGTGGCGGCGCCTGGCGATTTGATAACTACGACGGACATGAAGGGATTTAGTTCCCATGGTTGGCGGCTGGGATATACAGATGGTCCAATTTACAGCTCCTTTAGCGGAACTTCAGCATCAGCACCGCACGTAAGCGCTGTTGCAGCACTCCTTGCTTGTTACACTTCTGACGCTCCATCGGGCATTCGAACGCAAATCCGTAACAACGAGCAGCCTCTAAACCACTACCCATATTTTAGCTTGTACGGCGGCGTGGATGCTGCGCGTGTGTTTGGATATTAGTTCAAAGGAGGCCAATATGAAGTGCATTCCAATCATTCCCATAGTACTTGCAGTCACTTTTGGTTTCGTTGCTTGCGGCCAAAGCGTGCAGAATGAAAGCGGATTCGACCTGCCATTCCGGAGCACTGGGGTAGTGGGATACACACAAGATGGGAAATTGTTTACTGAGCAGGCTGTCCCCGCACCGGTAACCGTTTTTGCCAATGTTTATCTACATAACGGCCCAGATCCACCATTGCAAAATCGAATCGCGAAAGTCGAGATGGACTTCGGGGACTCCGGAGGTTGGGTAGATGTTACAAGTGCGATCAGGATGTTCAACGAAGATCAGCTTTTCAATGTGCTTCCAAGTCACACGTACACAATTCCCGGTAACTATCACATTGCCGCTCGATTGACGATGAACTGGGGCGAAATTCTGTATTCAGAAAGCAGCGCAGAACCCAATATCATCGTCCTCCCTCCCGAAGACGCCGGAAGCTGATGTTTGCCTGAGGTTTGATTGATCTTTGTCGCAAGATGCGCGACGGTCCCATCCCGTCCGCGCCACGAATTTCTTCGCTCACTTTGGGCCGTCGCGGCTCTGTTGATGCTTATGCCGCAGGCAATTAAGAGGGGAGGAAAAATGAAGTATCTTTTTGCGATTTTTGCTTGCATCCTGGTATTGCTTGCATCTGGTTGTTCGTCGTCAAACAACCCCATAACTCCCATTTTTGTTCCTCGATTAGTGTGGCCGTGGTTCTCTCCGATTTCAGGACCGGCACCTTTAGTAATAAGAGGAGCCCTTGGTGTTCAATCAGACTCAACGGACATTGGACACGATCCCTTTTACAGCAAAATCGAAGTTGACTTTGGTGACGGCGCCGGCTGGACCGATGTAACCGCTCAGCTTGAGAACTATTGGCAAAACGGTCTGAAGCCGCAGGATTTGATTGTGCATGAATACTCCGCCCCCGGAGTATTCATAATCCGAGCTCGCGCAACCTATTGGGATGGTGCTGTCGTATACAGCGAAAGCCCATACGAGCGCACAATCAACGTCCTCCCTCCCGAAGAAGCCGGAAGCTGACGATTGTTGAAGTTTGACTGATCTTTATCGCCGGGCGCGCGCCGGTCCTATCCCGTCCGCGTTTTGTCGCGCGTTGCTTCACCCGAATATCACATACACCGTATCGCCTTCATGCAGCGTGACGTACCGGCGGTGGCCGAAGCTGTCGCGAACGATCCAGGTTCCCGCGCTCAATTGCACGATAATCGTTTCGCCGTGATAGGTCGGGCCGTACACCCTGTTGCCGATGTAGAAATAGCTGGAGCGGCCCATCTGGTTCGATATCGAAATCGAGCCGAGGGTGCCGCTGCCGTCGCCGAAGTGCCAGACTCCGGCGAGGCCGATCGAGGCCGCGCAGCCCGAAAGCAGCATCGCCGCGCCGAAAACTAATAGCAGCCTGCGCACGTGGAGATTATACCCGGCTTTGGACAACCGCGCCGGAGCATCCTGCCGGAATCTCCGCCGCGGGAAAAGCGGCGAGCCTATTGAATTTCGGACCGGCGGGCCATTTGCGTGGGACTACGCGGCGGGTTTTTTGGAGCCGAACTTGTTCTCGGTGCCCGCGGCGAGGCGCTTGATGTTTTCCCTATGAGTGAACAGGACAAGCGCGGCCGTGAGCGCAGCCATAGGCCAGTAAGCGTGAATCGGCGCGAGCGCTTGCACGGGCAGGAGCGTGACCGCAAGAAAGGCGAGCGCGGCGAGGATGCTGCCGAGGCTGATGTAGCGGGTGGGAACCGCCGCCGCCAGGAAAACGGCGAGGGGGATGAACACGTACCAGCCGATGAGGCCGATAATCACGCCGAGTCCGGTGGCAATGCCCTTTCCGCCTTTGAATCCAAGCCAGGGCGTGAAGGTGTGGCCGAGGACCGCCGCGAGCGCGACGGCCATCAGCGTCCAGGCCGCCGTGGGTTCCGCGTGCGAGCCGGGCGAAACCGAGAGCCGCGATCCGGCCAGGACTACGGGCAAAAGCCCTTTCGCGACGTCAAGAAGAAAGCATGTGTATCCCGGGACGGCGCCGAAGCTGCGCAGGACGTTCGTGAAGCCGATGTTGCCGCTTCCCAGCTTGCGTACGTCCCTGCCGTAAAAGATGCGGCCGATGAGCCAGCCCCACGGGACGCTGCCCGACAGGAACGAGGCGAGAATCCAGAGCGAAATCCGAAAGGCTGTTTCCTGGTTCACCGGTGCAATTATAGCAGGGGCGCGCCCCAAGAATAACCGCAAACAGGTACCCGATTGGTATAATTCATCGGGGAGGCGAATTCGGGTCGTCTTCCATATTGCAAGGGGGTTTGCCGAAATGAGGGGTATTGCTTCTGCATTAGTTTTATCGATTGCGCTGTTTGTTTTCGCTTTCGCCTGCGCGCCGGGCGAAGAAGAAGAGGCTGCGATGCAAAGCGGGGGGCGGGGGCTCGCCCGCAAGCCTACCAAGAGCGGCAAGTTCGAGTCGTTCGATCTCGCGGAGAGAACGCCCGCGGCACAGCCCGGTTTCACGCGCGTTTCCGGCGCCGACTGCGGAATCACATTCGCCAACAAGGCCGTCCGCAAGGACTGGCTGGTGGACATCGGCCTCGACCAGGCGGTGGCGGCATCGGGCGTGGCCGCGGGCGACTATGACGGCGACGGCGACATAGACCTTTACTTTTGCGGACTGGACACGCCCAGCAGGCTTTACCGCAACGACGGCGGATGGAAATTCACGGACGTGACGGCCGAATCCGGCGAAGGGCTGGACGGCAAAGGCTATCCCGCGTTTTCGGCTTCATTCTTCGATATAGACGGGGATGCCGATCTCGATTTGTACGTCGGCAACAGAATCGATCCGAATTTGCTGTTCGTCAACGACGGAAAAGGGCATTTCACCGAAGAGGCAGGGATGCGCGGGCTTGCGTTCGACTACGCGACGGCGAGCACCGCCGTGCTGGACGCGGAACGCGACGGCGACCTGGATTTGTACATTGCCAACTACCGCGCGCCCCACTTTTTCACGAACGAACCGGTTCCGGACAAGATGACCGGACGCTGGGCGCCCGAGTACGGACGGTTCGAACTCGACCCCCAGTTCCAGGACAAGTGGTATTTGGACGAGGCGAACAAGTACCGCCTTAAGCCCGACCCCGACCTGCTGATGATCAACGACGGCAAGGGCAACTTCACCAACGGTACGGACAAGGCGGGCATCACGGGATACAGTTGGAGCTTCAACGCTCTGGCGTGCGACTTCAACGACGACGGATACACCGACCTCTACGTGAACGGCGACTTCGACACCGCCGACCATTATTGGATCAACAACGGCGACGGCACCTTCACGAACCGCAACAAGGACATGCTGCGCCGCACCCCATGGTTTTCGATGGGCTCCGACGCGGGCGACCTGAACGGCGACGGCAGGATGGATATTTTCGCCGGAGACATGCTTGCGCGCGACTACAAGGAAGCCCGCAAGCAGAGCGGCGACATGTACGCATTTCGCTATGAGTTGATCAACTTCAAGCCGCAGCAACTCATGCGCAACTGCATGTATTTGAACCGCGGCCAAGGCTGGATGACCGAAATGGCGGAATATGCGGGAGTGCAGGCGTCAGACTGGACGTGGAGCTGCAGGATTGCCGACCTCGATTCGTCCGGCATTCCGGAGATTTTCGCGACGACGGGGCACGTATCCTCCACGATCGACGTTGACACTGCGAACAAAATCGAATCGCTCGGCAGCATGGAGGCGAAGCTGGAATTCGTCGAGCATGTGCCGCCGCTGCTGCACAACGACGCCGTGTTCACCGCGGCGGAGCCGTTAAAATACAAAAGCCCAGAAGACAACTGGGGAATCAAGGACGGCGCAGTCGGCGGAGGGTGCGTAATCACCGACCTCGACGGCGACGGCGATCCCGATATAGTTGTAAACCAAACAAACGCCGAGGCCGCTATCTGGAGGAACGACCTGGAAAGCGGCAATCTTGTCCAGCTCGATTTGAAGCAGGATCCGCCGAATACAACCGCCGTCGGCGCCCGCGTTTGGGCGTATTGCGGCGAGGACGTTTTTACTCAAGAGGTGATAATCGGACGCGGCTTCGGCTCGGGCGAAAGCACCAGGATTCACTTGGGCCTGGGAGAGCACGAAAAGATAGACAAGCTGGAAGTCCGCTGGCCCGATGGGACGTACGAAACGTTTACGGACTTGCCGGCCAACAAAAGGCACACGGTATACAAGGGAACGAATCTTCCGGAATGGATGGAAATTAAGCCCAAACCGATGTTCGTGCAAACCGACCTGCAATGGGAGCAAAAGGAAAGCGACACTCTCGAAAAGGAATTCGCCGCGGAGCCGCTCTTGCCCAACCAGCGAAGCACGCTGGGAACCGGGGTAAGCGTCGCAGATTTCAATGGAGACGGATTTTTGGATGTTTATTTCGCCGGCCCGGCGGGCCAGAAGGGCGCGTTTTTCAATGGCGACGGGAAAGGTAATTTCGCGGAATCGCCCCTGCCGGAAGATTTTATTCCGAAAGGCACGGAGGAAATGGCGCCGCTTTGCTTCGATGCAGACGGAGACGGAAGGTTGGATCTGTTCGTCTCAAGCGGAAGTTTCGAAGCAGAACCCACAAGCCCCGAAATGAGAAGCAACTTTTACTTGAACAAGCCCGATGGTTGGAAAAAGATGAACGTGCCGGAAACCAGGGTATCCTCGGGTTCGGCAGTGGCATCGGACATAGACCGCGACGGCGATTTGGATGTTTTCGTCGCAGGAAGGCTGTGGCCGTACAAGTTTGCCAAGCCCGTCCCGTCGTACGTTTTCGAAAATTTGGGAGACGGCAAACTCGACTTCGGAATAGAAAAGCTCGCGCCCGCTTTGATGCAGTCGCCCGCTCTCGTTTCGGAAGCCCAGTTTGCGGACATAGACGGCGACGGCAGGCAGGACTTGATTCTCGCGACCGAGTTCGGCCATGTGCAAATTTGGAAAAACGACGACGGAAAGCTCGCCAAGTTCGCGGACGCCGGGCCGTCAGGAATGTGGACGAGCCTCGGCATAGGCGATTTCGACAACGACGGCGACCTTGACATAGTGGCCGGGAACTGGGGACAAAACGTCAAATACCACCCGAGCTCCGATAAGCCCTGGACGGTGATTTGCGACGATTTCGACAAGAACGGCACGCGCGACGTCGTCGAAGTGAAATACCGCAAGGACGGCTGCATGCTGCCCGGCCGAGGTCGAAGCTGCAGCGGATACGCGATAAGCTATATCCCGGAAAAATTCCCGACCTGGGCGAGCTTCGCCGACGCCACTTGGGAGGACATTTACGGGCCAGCCGACAAAGCCGCCGAACGCTATGATGCCGAAGAAATGCGCTCGATGATCCTTATCAACGACGGGGCGGGCAACTTCATCGCCAAGGAACTTCCGCCGATGGCCCAGTGGGCTCCCGCGTTCGGAATCGGTGTCGCGGATTTCGACCTGGATGGAAACCTGGACTGTTACATCGCGAACAATTTCGAGCTGCCGCAGTGCGAGACCGGGCGCTGGAACGCCGGATACGGAGTGCTTCTTCTGGGAAACGGCGATTGCACTTTCAGGGCGCTCGACCGCGACGAATCGGGGATTTCGATGCACTGGGAGGGCCGCGGCGTCGTTCCGGCGGATTTCAACGGAGACGCCCGGCCCGATTTCGTCGTATCCGCAAGCAACGGCAAGCCCCAGGTCGCATTTGCGGAAAAGGATTCCGGCCTCGGCACGAATCTGTGGGTATCGCTGAAAGGCAAGGCGCCCAACACATTCGGCGTCGGCGCAAGGCTGAAGCTGGAGCTGTCCGGCGGCGGCAAGATTGTTCGCGAGGTTCAGGCCGGAAGCGGATATCTGTCAAGCTACGCCGGAGCGGTGCACTTCGGCATCCCGAAGGGCGAAAAGCCGGTCAGTCTTTCGGTTAACTGGCCGGACGGCGGAACATCGTTTGTCAACAAGTTTGGCAAGGGAACCCTGGAGGTAGAGCAGCACTAGCCGGTCAGCGGAGAAATTCCGGCTGTTTCCCGGCTGCAAGCAGCGCGGGGAACGCGCCGCCCAAGAGGGCTAAAACCGGTAATGTTGATAACCCGGCGCGGCGGCTCGCCGACAGGCTTGGCGGCACTTGTTTGGCCTCGCACCGGGCGCTTTGCATTCGCGAATAATCGTGCTATTATTACCCGACTCAAGTTTTGCTTTCCCACAGGAGCGGATGATGAGAACGCTTACCTTGGCGGTGCTATTCGTGGTGGCGATGGCGGGCGGCGCAATCGCGGCCGGACTTACGGTCGACGACTTCTATCCCGCGATGCCGTCGCGCACAATGATCGATTACCGCGAAGCATTGTTGCAGTACCCGTCCCAACGTTTTCAGCTGGTACACGACAAGGAAATGGGGTACACCGTGTACGGTTACCTATTCACCCGCGAGATGGTCAAGGATTTTATTCAGGCTGTTATTGACGAATACGGCCTAAACGATCCAGGCGACATCCAGTGGCTGATCGACAAGTACGCCTACTACACGCCGGAGCCCGGACAGGTTCTGGTGTTCGCGTACTTCGAAGGCTTTCATATGGAGAACCGCTATTACAAGGAACTTCTGGACACTTGGCCCGAAACCGTTTACTTCGAATTCGGCGTTGACCAGATTCAGCGGATCATCGAGCGCCAGCGCAAGAACGTGGAGCACTACCGCGGCGAGCCGGAAGAGGGCGACAACCAGTACGGCGGCGGCATCAATCCGATAACGTTCCATTACACCGACGACTGGATTTGGGCGATCAAGCCGGAATACAGCTTCGAATACCGCCGGGTGCCCAACGCGTACGAGTACCGATTCGAATTTTGGTTCACCGACAGCGACATCCAGCTCGTAAAGGATCTTATCGAGAACGAAATTTTCCCGACATTCAGGCTTGTCTCTTCGCAGTACAACCTGTACGGCAAACGCACCTTCGACAGGCGGTTCGGCAACTGGATAATCAAGTCGCTCGATCCCGAGTATTTCGATATGGTAATGGAGCAGCAACGCAAGAAGCTGTGGACCGGAGCCAAACTCAGCGATCCGAACAGGTATTAGCAACATTGCTCTTCCCGACTACTACGAGCCCCGCTTCAGGGCGGGGCTTTTTCGCGTGAATCGGTTGCTTTCAGTCCTGCCGACAGGGATTTGCGCGATGCGCGCTATGGACATCGATTGTTGACATGCGGCGCGGCGGCGGTTAATCTCGTCCCGTTTCAAAGAGGTTGAAATGGCTCCCATCAAACTCAAATGGTGGACAGTCTGCAAGGACAAAACCCTTGCGGCCGTAATCGACAACCGCCCGGCGCCTTCCCTTGCCGGATTCGAAAAGGTGCCCGCGATTGTGCTCGAAAACGAAGCCGCGGTCCGGGATTTTTCGTACCGGTGCCACTGGCAGATGTACGTGGAGCATCTTCCCGTCCAAAAGCTGCAAGGAGAAGGCGGGAACTGCAGAATGATCCTGCCGGGCGACTTCGGAATGGAAAAGGTCGTGGAAATGACCGATTTCGTGCACGCGCATCTGCGTAACCTGCCCGGAATTCATCTTGCCGACGAAGTGTATTTGATCAAAAACGTCGCGGTCGGCAAGTCCGGCAGCGGCTCAACCGGCAGGGTGGAAACCGGACCGGAAGGCGCGTTCCTGATTTTGGCCTGAAATTTCCGCCCGGCGGACAAACCGCTCGTCCGGCAGCAGCCCCGCAATACGCGACCGGCGACCTTATTGCGCGCCCGCAAGATTGACTGTATACTCAAATCCGTTTTATTGCTCGAGGTTGGATATGGGTCTTTTCAGCTGGCTCGGTCGTTTGTTCGGAAAAAAGCAGTCAAAAATACCGGCGAAAATCGTCGAGTACCGGTCGCGCCCGGGTAAGCAAGGTTCCGTTCGATTTTCCGAACCAAAGCCTTCTTCAACCTATACTCCTTCGACTTCGTACACGCCCAGAAGTCCGCGAGAGAAGCACCAGGAGCCGCCGGCTGCAGAACGCGACCTGTTCGACCTTGCGGGGGACCGAGCCGAGCGCAGGCGCGCGGCGGAGGCAAAGGCCCGCGAAGAGGCCGCCGCCCAAGAGCAAGCGAAAACCGACCGTTGGTCTTCCGCTCCGGGAGCGAGTCCTTTTGAAACAGATAAGCGACCCGAACCCGAGCCGGAACCGGAGCCCCAGCCGGACAGGTGGTCGTCGCCGTCCGGAGCAAGCCCGTTCGAAACGGCCGCGCAACCCGAAAAAGCGCCGGAGCCCGAGCCTGCGACGGCGCCGCCTCCGGCGGACGACTGGTCGCCGCTTGATCTTGCCCGCGAAATAAAGTCCGCGCATCCCGAAGCCGCGTCCGCGCCGGCGGAAGCATCCGCTACCTCCGTAGATACCGAGGAACCAGTCGTGGAGCTCGGCGGCGAGGCCGCGAGTCCTGAAGAGCTTTCCGCAATGGGAGTAACAGTCGAAGAGCCGAAGCCCGAAGCTGCAACGGCACCTGTAGAAGAGGCATACAGGCCGGCCGCATCCGCCGAACCGGCTGCGGAACCGGAGCCCGAACACGAAGAGGAAGAGGACTCACACCTGCTTGACAAAATCAAGGTTCAGACGGTCGAAGGCGCGGGAACGATAACGATTCAGCGCAAGCGAATTGAAACCAAAAGCATGAATATTGGCGGCGAAACGTTCGAAATAGCCATTTTCGAGTATCAGAACAAGTCCAAGGCGGCCCGCGTTCCTCGCGCCGCGATCGAGAAAATGACCGAAATCGCCAAACAGAACAATTTGAAAGTGCTGCCGAGGCGGCAAAACGCGGCGATTATGGCCGGCAGGTTTTTGGGCGTCGCCAGGGTGGAACTTCAAACGCGAGCGGAAAAAGAGGAATACCACCTGGTGGACTTCACCGACCAGTATTACGAAATCAGCTTTGATCCCCTGCCCGAAGCATGATCGGATTTCAATTACCGGTGGAGCCCGCAAAGCTTCTCGAATCTGCACGCGACGCGATGAAGCGCTCGTATTCCATTTACTCGCACTTCCCGGTGGGCGCAGCCGTGGTGTCGCACGACGGCCGCGTTTTTTCCGCCGCAAACGTGGAAAACGCCAGTTTTGGACTGACTATATGCGCGGAGCGCGCCGCGGTCGCGCGAATGGTGGCCGAGGCGGGCTTCCGAACGATTGTCGCAGTGGCCGTCGTCGCGGAAAAACAGCCGGATGTCGTTCCGTGCGGAGCCTGCCTGCAGGTGCTTGCCGAATTCGGCGCGCCTGATTGCGTAGTGCTAGGCGAAGATGAATCGGGGGGGATTTCCAGCCGGCGACTGATGGAATTTCTTCCGTTCGCGTTCAATCTGGGGAAGCCGAAAACCAAATCTTGATTTCGTTCGCGGGGTATAATCTGGCGTGCCAATTGTACTGAAAATTGCATCCGTGACGGCGGTCACCGCGATTGCCGCTTTCTGCACGTGCATTCCTGCTTCATTTGCCGAACCTGAAAGCCAGGAAACTCAAAATACTTCAAAGGTCGCCCGGATAATAATCAACCTTGAAGAGCAGCGGTTGTTCGCTCTCGATTCAAATGGATTCGTGCTGCATGCGTTCCCCATTTCCAGCGGAAAGGCCGGATATGGAACGCCCACGGGAAGCTATAAGATTTACAATAAACACCCGAGCGCATACAGCAGGAAGTACAGCGCGACAATGACGAATTGGATGGCGTTAACCCCCGACGGCGCTTACGGCATACACGGCCTTCTTGGATGGTCCTACTACAAGTTGATCGGGACGCCGGCTAGCCATGGGTGCATAAGGCTGAAAAGGGAAGACGCGAAGAAACTTTACGCGGACGTTTCGGTCGGAATCCCCGTGGATATCGTAAAGGTTCCGCCGCTGAACCTGCCTTTCGCAAACACGTCAGGCACTCATTTGTTCGAGATTATGCTGATAGAATCCACGCTTGAAAGGCTCTACGGAGACGCGAGCCTTTAGAGGTAATCGAATATATGGCTGACAAATCGCCCGATATTCGGGCAATTTCCTACTGGAACGATTTTGCATCCATCTGTTCGGGCTTTAAAAAGCCGAACAAAAGTCCGGCGCGACGGCTGATGGAAGACATTCCGCCCGAGCCGTGGCAAAATCTGGCGCGGCAGTATTTGGCCGACATTCCAAATCCTTCGCCCGGTTTGCTGAAAAGCAAGCGATTTTTCAACATAGGACTGCAGTTCGCCGAAAAAGCGGAGCTTCATTGCGCATTCGCGGCCTGGTGCGTACTCGCGGGCTGCTCTTGGGACTTTTCCGCGTCGGTGCGGCTGCTGTCTCAAATGCACAGCAGGCCGCTGAAGCAACTTGATCTATACGGCGCGGCGCTCTTGTTGATTGAGCGCGTATTGCTCAAACTCGCGAAGACGCATGGCGAAAAGTTGCTGCGGCCCGTGCTTGTGATTACCGCCGACTTGTGCAACTCGCTGAATATGGGCCAGGAAGGCATGGCGGCTTCGAAGCTGATTCACAAGCTGCTGCGCAATCTCGACGAGCCGGCTGCGTCAAAACCGTTCGGGCCGAATATGTTCGTGGAGCTTGCAACCGCCCTCGCCGAAGACGGGCTCAACAAAGAGGCGGAGTCCGTAGCAAAAATAGGCCTCGCCTTTTTCCCCCACATACCCGAGCTGATGGCTTACAAAGCGGACCGCTCTCCGGGCGACACCTTTTTTGAAAGGACTCCGAGCGAGCTTGAGCGGATGCTGGATCTGTTTCCCGACCTTCCTGAATTCAGACGGCGGCGTGCGTTCATTTATTTCGACCGCGAGGATTACGCACGCGCCGCCGAGGACATGCGCGTGTTTCTCGATATGGTACCGGGCGACAAAGAGGTGCGCACCGCGTACGCGCAGGCGCTCGCGATGAGCTACCGCCCCATCGAGGCTATCGAGCAGTTCACTTTGCTGATACAGAACGACCCTGAAACGGCGTCGCATTACCTGGGACGCGCCCGCGTCTATGACCAGTTGGACGTAAGCGACCGCGCGATGGAAGATTACGCGCGCGCGCTGGAGCTCGATCCGGGGCTTGTGGAGGCGCAGCTCGGCCGCGACCAGTCGCTGCTGAAGCGCCGCTCTATGGGAATGGACGACGACGTGTACTCCGCATATTCGACCGGCAGCGAGGAGAAGCTGCTTGGCGAGCAGCGCATTCCGGCGGACACGTTCGCGGACATCGCCGGGCTTGAATCGGTCAAGGAAATCGTGCGCGAGACGATTCAATATCCGCTGACGAATCCGGAACTCGCGGCGAAATACGGCAAGCGCGCGGGGGGCGGCGTTCTGTTTTTCGGGCCTCCGGGCTGCGGCAAAACGATGCTCGCGCGCGCGGCCGCCGGCGAGTGCAAGCTTTTCTTCATAAACGTGAATCTGTCCACCGTTCTCGACAAGTGGGTCGGCAATTCGGAAAAGGCCATAGCTACCATCTTCCGCGCGGCTCGCAAAAAGGCGCCCTGCATAATGTTCATAGACGAACTCGACGCGCTCGGAATGGCGCGCGAGGAAAGCCACACGGGCTGGGAAAAGAAAATAATCAGCCAGCTTTTGACCGAGATGGACGGAATCGAAAGCAACAACGAGAATCTTATGGTTCTCGGTGCAACCAACGCGCCGTGGAACGTGGATTTGGCGCTTAGGCGCGCGGGAAGGTTCGGCAAGAGCGTGTTCGTCCCACCGCCCAACGCGGAGGAGCGAAAGGCCGTGCTTGAGCTGTACGTCGGCAAGAAGCCTTTCGTGGATCGGGAGGGAATCGACTTCGACGAGCTCGCGGCCAAGACCGAGTATCATTCGAGCGACAACCTGCGCCAGCTTGTCGAGGACGCGGCCACGATTCCGTGGAAGGAAGCGATTAAAACCGGCGTGGCGCGGCCATTGGAAATGAAAGACCTGCTCGCCGCCCTAGATTCCCGCCAGGCGGACCTGCTTGAATGGGACAAACTCGTGCGCCGCTACGAGGAATTCGCCCGCCAGACGAGAGTCAAGACCGTTATCGGATTCCGCAACCCGGGCGGAAGAAAGCAGACGGTGTAAACTTTCGCCAGATTGCCCGACGATCCGAAATTTTTTTCTTATTCGCGCACCGGCCCGTCGTTCGAGCGGCCGCCGGGCGAGCCCCGCGCGGTCATCATCAAATGCCCCAATTGCGGTAGATTCGTCCCAGCGGATGCCGAAGCGTGCGCCAAGTGCGAGTTTCCCTTCGTATGCGATCCGGTGGAAATTCCGCCCGAATACCAAAAACGCAAAAAGGGCGTCCGCGGATTTTGGAAGGTTTTGGGTTTGCTGGCGATTGTCGCGCTGGGGCTGACCGAGGCGTTTTACTTCCTTTACCGGTCGTACAGCGACGAGTATTTCGGTATTACAACCGCAGTCGCCGATTCGATAGCGCCGCTCTCCGAATCCGATGTTCCTTGGCTCAAAATAGAAGGCGACGGTTTGTTCAAGGAGCGGACGCTTTTGACCCTCGCTCTGATGAAGCAGCGGACGCCGACTTATTACGACTTCGTGGCCGACAGGATCACGGAGGTCAGCGAGATAAAAACCCGGACGCGAATTTACGTGAACGAACATCCGGTGCATTTAAAGTCCATAGGCGCGATGGTGGACAGCTTATCCGGCAAAATGTGGATCAAAACCCGAATGGCGTTCGGCGCGAACGTCGCGGACAATTCGGATTGGGCGGTTTTCAATTACGCGGCGACGCTGGTTCACGAGGCTTCGCATGTTGAATCGTCCAGGCTGGGCCTCGACCTGGACACGGTTGCCGAAGAGGTTTACTGCGAAGAAAAAGCGTACGACTTTCTCTTGCGCGCGGGTGCGCCGCAAGTGTTGATCGAACAGAAGGAAGCCTACCTGAAATATCCCGATTCGCCGAAGTACCGGAGCTGGTACCGCTGGTATCATCAGTTTTCGCAAGGCGGCTGACAAGGCATTCCCGCAAAGTGGTACAATCAGGCATCCTTCGCGTGAAGGCAAAGTGACAAATCGGCCCGGAGCCGGCGATGCCTGACTACAAACTGAAATACGGGGACAGGGAAGAAACGATTTCCGTTCCGATCGGAATAGAATGCCGCGAGTTCGCCCCGCGCGCATGCCCGCCGCTGGACAACGTTGAGAACGCGCTACGCCGCGCTCTTAGAAATCCCATCGGAGCCGCTCCGCTTATGGAGGCGGCCCGCGGGAAGAAAAATTTGGTTGTCATCGTTTCCGATCACACGCGCAAGTGCAGATACGATGCAACTCTGCCGGTTCTATTCGACGAGCTGACGAGGGTGGCGAAGATTCCCGCGCAGGCGATCACGATTTTGGTCGCAACCGGCACGCACCGCTTCATGACCGATGCCGAATTGGCTGCTCATCTTGGAACGGAAATAGTTAAAAAGTACAAAATAGTCCAGCATGACGGAAGCGATTCCGGCAAGATGAAGCGTTGCGGCAAAACAACGCGCGGCACGATAATTTATTACAATCCCGTCGCGTTCGAAGCTGATTTCATCATACTGACCGGATCGATCACCTACCATTATTTCGCGGGATTCACAGGCGGCAGAAAAGCTCTCTTTCCCGGCGTCGCCGCGCGCGAAAGCATCATCCAGAATCACTCCCTCTGTATCGATCCCGAAACGGGATTCTTCCATGACCGCGTGCGGCCGGGCAGTCTGCTGGGCAACCCGGTGCACGAGGATATGCTCGACGCGGCGGGGGAGCTGCGTCCGGACTTTCTAATGGATGTGGTTCTTACGCCCTCCGGAGGAATCGCGGGGGTTTTTGCGGGCGATTTCAGCTACGCGCACCGCGTCGGCTGCCAGTTCGTCGAGGACTTTTACGGAATAGTGGTCGGCGGCAGGGAGAATCCATACGCCGATATTGCAATCGCGAGCGCAGGCGGATACCCGCGCGACATCAACTTTTATCAGACCCATAAATCGTTGGTGAACGGAACCAATCTGCTGAATCCCGACGGCGGACAACTGGTGCTGCTCGCCGAGTGCAGGGAAGGATTGGGACATCCTGTATTCGAAGACTGGAAGGAATTCAAAACGGCGGACACCGTCAGGCTGCGCCTGCAAAACAAGTATTCCCCGCTTGGGCATTTGATTCTATCGCTTCGAACGCGCGCTGAAAAGCACAAAATTTATTTGGTCAGCTCCCTGCCCGACGAGGAAGTCCGATCGCTCGGCCTGATTCCGGCAAAAACCGCCGGACAGGCGATGGGCATGATTTTCTCCAAGGTCAGACCTCCCTTCCCTCCCATCACGATTATGCCATATGCTTCTCTCGCCACGCCGATACGGCCGAGCGACCGCGTCGGAATCACCGCAAAGGAAATGACCAAGTATTACGACGAATTCGACAAGTCGGCCGAGGAACCGGACGAAATTGAGATTGACGACGGCGACTCGAATACGAGCGAACTTGCCCGTAAGATATTCGGCGGCTAATCGTCAAATCGTTGTTCCTTCGGGATTTTGCGCATATCCAGCTTTTGATCGAGCCCGCGCATATTACGGCTGTCAAGGCGACCAATTTCCATTTGTAAAAAGTTGTTAAACGTTGTTTCGGCTCGTAAAACGTATTGCATGACCGATTTGACGGCGGCATAATTTGCACGTGGGAATATCCCACACAAACCAGTACCACCCCCTGGGGGTCCTCAATCCGGGAGGACCCTTTTTTTTATGGTCATGGATCAATACGCGCCTTTCCGCGAAAGAACCGCCGGCAGCGTTTGCAAAATAATTCTGATATCCAGCGCCAACGACCAGTTGTGAATGTAATAGGTATCCAGCTCCACGCGCTGGTCGTAAGACAGATCGCTGCGGCCGCTCACTTGCCACAGCCCGGTTAGTCCGGGCGGCACCGAACGAAGCAAACCAGCCCAATAACCGTACTTCGACAGCTCATCGCGAACTATCGGACGCGGGCCGACGATGCTGATATCTCCTCGCAGGATGTTGATGATTTGCGGAAGTTCGTCCAGGCTGGTTCTGCGCAGGAACGCGCCGAACCGCGTGATGCGCGGATCCGCCTCCGATTTGAACTTATCCTCGAATCCGGCTGGAATGCTCATTTTGGATGCATCGCGCACCATTGTCCTGAACTTAAGCAAACGGATGGTCGAATCCCCCCTGCCCAGCCGCTCATGGCTGAAGAATACCGGCGCGCCTTGCGCCGCGAGCGACGCAAGCGAAATCAAAATCAACAGCGGCAGCCAGATCGGAAGAAACAGGATTACAAGCAAAAGATCGAAAATCCGCTTTTTAAGCCGAATCCAGGCAAGCTCACCGGGCGACGCAAGCCGTACAACAGGTACGCCTTCCAGCATGGACGCGGACGACGGCACGCCGGCCGCGCCCGTGCGTTCGAGAGGCAGGATGCACTCTACTCCCGTCCGGTGACATTCGGCTATTATCGTTCCGAGCGCATCTTCGGGCACTTCTCCCGCAATCAAAAGCGCTGCGGGCGAGCCGGTCTCCCCGAAAACGTGTCTCAACACAGGCGCTTCAATGCCCTTGGCAATCGCGTCCAGGGAAAGACGTTCTCTTATTGAATATCCGACCTGCGGGCTTTTCGCGATTCGTTTTACCAGCAACTCCCCCAAAGGACTCTCGCCGAGCACTATCACCGGAATCGCGCCGATGCCTCGCAACAGATTGCCGGTGCGAAAAAAACGAAGCGCAATCCTCCAGCCAAGGCAAAGGAGAAACGAAAAGGCGAATATGAGCAAAAGCGTAAGCCGGCTTTCGGGAAAGTCGCGGATGAAAAAGCTTGCGAGAACAAGCAGAAGAAAGCCCTGCATCTGGGCGTTGACCAGGGCGGAAATTTCTTCGCCTGAAGATGCGCCGATTTTTTGGAAATAAAGGCCGTGTCCGAGATGAAGTATCAGCCAAAGCGGCACGGTAACCGCCATCAGGATCAAATATTTTTCAATCGGAATAAACTCGACCGCCGGAGGCAGGTAGCCGCTCTGAAATCTGAAATAATGGGCCAGAGCGAAAGCGGCGCACAAAATTACCGCTTCGCCGAGCAAATGCAGCCACGAGATCGGCAGCGATTCCGGAGCGCGCGGGCGGGCGTATTCGGTTTTTGTATTCACCTTTCGAATTCTATCAAAGCGTCCTCGCCCGGCAAAGACAAGACCCTCAAAATGCGCGTCCCGGCGGGGAATGCCGGGACACGTTGGGGAAACATTCTGGCCTAAGGAACGCCCGCCGGAAGCTCCATTTCGACCGATGGAGCCGCCGGTTCCAGGATTTGGAGGCCGGTCGCACACCCGATGGGTTCTGGCCATCCGTCCAGTACCACCGCCCTGAGGGCTGCGGCGATTCCGGATTCGCCGCTCCGTCAGCCACAACAACAGACCACAGATTTTAACATTTGTTCGCGCTATTTCGCAACTCTACATAACTTTTTACAACTTTTAACATTTGAAGCCGGGCAGGATGACCAAAATGGGGTCATTTTACTTTACAAATGCGAAGTTAATTGCGCGATTTACGCTGTCAGGAGCCCAGTCCGATAAAGTATGCTGCAAGTGTGCCGGCTCCAAGAATCCAGCAGTAAACAGCGAAACCGGCCAATCTGGCGCGGACGATCAGTCCGATCAGCCATTTTATCGACGCCACACCGGAGAGAAAGGCGGCAAGCATCCCAAGCAATGTCGGAACCGGCGACAAGTCCAGCAATCCAGTTATGTTTTTTGCATCGATCGCGGCCGCGCCGAGGATCGCCGGGATGGAAAGTAGAAAGCTGAACTTTGCCGCATCCTCCCGTTTCAAACCGGACGCTACGGACGCGAAGATGGTCGAGCCGCTTCTGGATATGCCCGGCAGAACGGCGACGGCCTGGGCGAGTCCGATTAAAATGCTTTTCCACCAGCATTTGTCGAAAGACGCCGACTGGCCGCGTCCCAATTTGTCCACCGTGATAAGCAGAATGCCGGTCAAAAGCAGCGCGAAGCCGACTTCGGCGAGGAGCCAGGGTTGCCCCTTCAGACGTTCAAGGTAATCCTTGAAGGGCAACGCCGCGGCGGCGGTCGCCGTCGAACCCACGAGTATCCAAAGCGCAAGCCCTCTGTCACGAACGAAGGCATTCGATTTATCCCTTTGACGGAACAAGCTGACAAATACCTTCGCGATATCCTTCCAGAACACCCAAAAAACCGCGGCGAGGGTTGCGAGGTGCAGCAGCACTTCGTATGATACAGATGTCGCGGAGTAACCCAACAGCTTTTCCGCAATTATCAAATGTCCGCTGGAGCTAACCGGAAGAAACTCGGTCAAACCCTGAACAAGGCCGAGCAGGATGTAAGTAAGAATTTCGTTCATCAAGGAATGGCGCTACGGCTTTCCGTTTATTTTTTCGTCCCGATCCGCGTAGTTTACAAGCATCTGCACGTTCGGACGCAATCCGGACGCGGCCTGAACGACGGCTTGTACTGATTGCCCCACGTTGTTTTGAAGTTGCAGACGATACTCGCGGCTTCTCAGTCTGTTGTTGGCTATTCCCAACAAAACGGCCTCACGTATCTTTTCGTAAATAGCGGGATCTTTCGATTCAGGTATGAAGCCCTTGTGCTCCACTATTACGTCGCTGAGACGCCGTTTCCCGTCCGCAGAAAGCACGACCGAGATGTAAATCGTGCCGTCCCGGGCAAGCTCGCGCCGTTCCTGGATCGTGCGGCTCGCCACTTCGGCCGAGTTGTCTCCAGAAATGTAAACTACGCCGCTTCTTGTCTTGCCCGCAAGTTTGAAACCGGACTGCGAAAATTCCCACTGGTCGCCCAATTCCGAAAGAATAATCCGATCCTCGTCGAAACCCATCGTGCCGGCCAGCGATACGAACTTGCGAAGGTGGCGGTACTGGCCATGGTGCGGAAGGATATAGGTCGGCTGGACCAGACCAATGTACTCTTTAATATCCTCTTCGCTGCCGTGGCCGCTCGCATGCACGCCGTATTCCGGGCCGTAAATCACATCCGCGCCGAGCCGGAAGAGATCGTTTATAACGCCGTATATTGCTGTTTCGTTTCCCGGAATCGGACTGGCGCTGAAAATGACCATATCGCCCTTCTCGATTGCAACGCGCGCGTGCCTGTCCTGCGAAATCTGGGTGAGCGCGGCCATCGGCTCGCCCTGGCTTCCGGTCACGATGATTACTATCTGTTCCGGCTGATAATTTCTGATATCGTCTATATCGATAATCGTGCCTGACGGCACTTTCAGATAGCCGATTTCCTGCGCCATAGCGACGTTTTTAATCATGCTCCTGCCGACTATCGCGACCTTGCGGCCCAAGTGGTGCGCCGCGTTGATAATTTGCTGGATTCGGTGGATGTTGCTGGCGAATGTGGTTGTAAAAACGCGGCCGCCCGCGGACTTGAATACAGCCTCAAGCGAAGGGCCGACGGCGGACTCGCTGATCGTCCTGCCGAGCCTCTCGACGTTAGTGATATCGCACATCAAAAGCGACACGCCCTCCCTGCCCAGCTCGGCAAGGCCGTCTTTGTCGGTTAAGCGCCCGTCCACGGGAGAGGGGTCGATTTTGAAATCGCCGCTGTGCAAAAGCGTGCCGTACGGCGTGCGGAAGGCGAGGCTCACCGCATCCGGAATGCTGTGCGTCACCCGGTAACCGGTGACGCTTGTTCCGTTTGCCGATACGGTCTCGCCGGGCACAAGCTCCCTGTATTCGACCTTATCCAATTGATTCCACTCGGAAATCTTGTTCTTTACGAGGCCCAGCGTAAGTTTGGTCCCGTAAATCGGAAGCGGCTCATCGAGTCCTTCAATAAGATAAGGAATCGCGCCGATATGATCCTCGTGCCCGTGAGTCAGGAACAGCCCCTTGATGCGATGCTGGTTCTTGTACAGGTATGTGAAATCCGGGATGATGATGTCGACGCCGAATGCAGACACGTCGGGAAAAGACAGGCCGCAGTCAATGATGAACAAATCGTCGTCCACTTCCAGGGAGACGCAGTTCTTGCCGATTTCGCCGACACCGCCCAGCAATGTCAAAAGAAAGCTTTCGGATTCCGTCATGGTCAAAGCCTACTCGTAATCGTCGGACATGCGGACCGCATCCCCGCCAACCAGGAAATTCGACGGCGCGAAAAGAAACATGTTGGGATTGATCTCGCGGCTTGTGCCGCCGAGCGCAAGCGTCACGCCCGCCAGGAAGTCTATCAGCCTTTTGGCCAGCTCTATCCTGCCTTCCGCAACTTCCGTTATATCCAAAATCAACGCGTTTTGCTCTTTGAGAAGGTCAGCATAGTGCCGGATTGAATAACCCCTGAAGCCGTCCTCGGTCATCCGCGGCTTGACTACCTGAATCGCGGCCAGACGCGGAAACCGCTCCGCCGACGGTTCGAAATGATGGTGCGCGGCCTGCTCCACCGGCTCCGACTCGAAGTCGTCCGCGATCTCGGGCTCGGGAGGAATCCCGATAAACTTCGAGAGATTGTCCAAAAAACCTTTCATCGCAATAACCTCCAAAAGTCTTGGCGGCGACTCTTGAACCCCTTCAACTCTCCTTGCTAATGCATGAATCCTTGAAGCCCGCGGTAAAGCTCGCTTCCGATTCTAACCATTGTCGAGCCTTCCTCGATTGCGGCCTCGAAATCCGCGCTCATTCCCATGCTCAACGTGTCCCACGCCGGCAACGAACTCCGGAATTCCGCGCCGATTTTGTCGAACAAATTCCTCGTTTGAGCGAAGTAATCCCTCGTCGCATCCTCGGTTGCCAAAGGAGGGATGCACATCAGCCCGCGAAGCCGGACAAGCGGACATTCGTACAAAACGAATTTCACGAGCGAGCCCAAACTTTCCGGCATAACTCCGTCCTTTTGCTCCTCGCGACCGATGTTGACCTCGATTGTCGCGTCCAGCGAAGTTTCGTGCTCCTTGCAGGCCTCCTGAATGAGCCGGGCAATTTTTTCGCGCGAGAGCGATTGGCACCAGTCGAACGCGTATGGAATGCGCTTTGCCTTGTTGCTTTGAACCGGGCCGATCATGTGCGAAGTAAACGCAAGCCCCTCCCGCTTGATTGCCGCGAACTTCTCCGCCCCTTCGAAAACGCGGTTTTCGCCCAGATCGGTCGCGCCGGCGCGGACCAGCGCCGCGGCTTCCCGCTCGCCGACGTACTTCGTAACGCAGACCAGAGTCACATCCCGGCCGTGCGCCGCGCGTTCGATTCGCTCGCGCACGCGCGCGAAATTGTCGGCGATAACGCGATCCCCGCTGGCGATTACGGACGCCATCAGTTCTTCCGAATCCTCCTAAGGAAGCTCGGTATATCCAAATTTTCCAGTTCCGGATCGGACTGCCTTGCCTGCTCTTCCTTCGCGGCCTGCTCACGCTTCTTTTCCTCGTCGGCCAGCAGCCTTACACGGGATTGCTGCTCGGCCGCGGGGCGCTTTGCGCGGACGTCGCGCACCCTGGCGGTCGAAAAACCTGTGGCGAGAAGCAGCACGTGCACGCGGTCTTTCATTTCCTCTTCCACCGTCGCGCCGAAAATGATGTTCGCGTCCACGTCGACGCGCTCCGCTACCATCTCGGCGGCCTTGTCCACCTCGTGGAGGCCGAGATCCGGCCCGCCGATGAAATTGATCAATACACCGGACGCGCCGTCAATGCTGGATTCGAGAAGCGGCGAGGACATCGCCTGCTGAACCGCCATAACGGCCTTCTCGCCTCCTGAACCTTCACCGAGTCCGATTAGCGCCGTGCCGCTGTTGCTCATAATCATCTTGACGTCTGCGAAATCAAGGTTAATCAGGCCCGGCTTCAAAATCAGCTCGCTGATTCCGGTGACCGCCTGCCTCAACACCTCGTCCGCCAAAAGAAAGCTTTCCTGGAGGCTCGTTTGTTCCTTGACCAGATCGAGCAGCTTGTCGTTCGGAATGACGATGAGCGTGTCGACGCGGTCCCGGAGGGTATCTGCACCTTCCTGTGCCACGGACGCCCTGCGTTTACCTTCGAACCTGAACGGCCTGGTCACGATGCCTACGGTCAGCGCTCCAAGCTCCTTTGCGGCCTCGGCCACGAGCGGCGCTCCGCCGGTTCCGGTGCCGCCGCCCATTCCCGCAGTGACGAACACCATGTCCGCGCCTTCCAGCTTTTCGAGCACGTCGGGACGGCTTTCCTCCATCGCTTTTCGGCCGATCTCCGGATTGCCACCCGCACCCAATCCTTTGGTGAGCTTTGTCCCCACCTGGATTTTGATTGGCGCAAGGCTGCGCGAAAGCGCTTGAAAATCGGTGTTAAGCGCGATGAACTCCACGCCGCGCAAACCGCTTGATATCATGCGATCGACGGCGTTCGTACCTCCTCCGCCGACCCCTACGACTTTAATCCGCGCTTGAAGATCGCTGTCAAAAAGATCGCTCATTCCAGTCTCCTTAAGGTACGGGCCGCCGCCGGCTTGCCCGCGGGGTTGGCTGTTCATTTCTTTGCCTCGGTTTTGGCGCCCTTCGCGGTTTTCGCCGCGATCTGGCGCTGGATAAAATCCCAGCCCGCCCTGAGGTATCCGAGCAATCCGGGGCCTTCGGCTTCATGGACGGGCTGCATTGAAGCGTATCTAAGCATTCCCAGGACCGCCGTGTAGGACGGAGTCCTGTATTCTTCCAGCAAATGATTAAAGCCTTCCGGATAACCCACTCGCACGTTGACGCCGATGCGCATTGACAGCGCCGCTCTGAATCCGCGGGACAGGGCGCCGCCGCCGACGAGGATAGCCCCGCCCGCGATGTCGTCCTTGAACCCGCTGCTCTTGACATTCTGCCAAATAAGCTCGATCAGCTCTTCGAATCTGGGTTCGAGAATCCGGTATATTTCCTGCTTCGGTATTTTTTCGTAATCGCGCTTGCCCAGCCTTTTAATATCCACAAATTCGCCGGTCGCCCCGTTGTCGGGATCGATTCGGATGCGGCCGTAATTAAGTTTCAGCCTGGACGCTTCTTCGATGGAAATTCCAAGACCCTGTCTTAAGTCGTTGTCGAAGTGGTTTCCTCCGACAGGAAGTATTGAAATATACCGGAGCAATCCGTCCACAAGCACGGCAAGATCGGTGGTGCCCGCACCGAAATCCACTATAAGCACTCCGCCCCGGCTTTCCTCTTCCTTCATCACCGAGTAGGCGCTGCCGAGTACCGCCGGTACCAGTCCGCAGATTTTCAGTCCGGTGCGTTCGACCGCCCGTTCCAAGTTCAGAACTTGACTTTCCGGGCCGATCACGATGTGGGCGTTCAGGGTGAGGTTTTTGCCGAACATACCGACCGGATTCAAAATGTTCTCAATGCCGTCCAGCGTGTAATTCTGCGGCACGACGTCAATCAGCCTGAATCCGTCGCGCACCTTTGTCTCACGCAGCTTGTCCCGCAATTCCTCAACGGTTTCTTCGGTAACTTCTTCGTTGTCTCCGGCAAGCGTCTTTGTGGTGCTGAAATCGTAGCTTTCCATCGAACCGCCGCTGACCGACAGGTAAACTTCTTCCGGCACGTCGCCAACCGTATGGGCCGCCTGGGAGAATGACTGATATATGCTCATTCCTACCGCATTCAGGTCGCGGACGACGCCTTTGACCATGCCTTCGGTAGGAACGCTGGACATACTTTCGATATACAAGCCGCGCACGTCGCCGATTTCCGCGATGGCCGTGGCGGTCTTGGAAGTTCCAAGATCGATCGCCGCCACTGTGCGCTTTCTCGTCATCGAAATCAGTTCCTTTCCCTCACCGACGCGCGCCGATCGCGGAATATCGTGATGTCGCCCTCGGCAATGGATTCGGAAAGCAGATCCTTGAGATGGTTCAGATTGTTCAGCGTCCGGATTGCGAACGGAATGATTACAACGAGATACAAATCGTACCCCAGGCGCTCGCCGATTAACAGGATCGCCGCTCCGAACAGCGCGTTGAACATAATCCGCGTTAAAACGTGGGTGCCGCGCCTCTTGTGCAGGAATATGTTAAGTTCGGACAAGAAAGCGTCGCCGACGCAAAAGATTCCCACGACGAGCCAATCCAAATTGGCATGCTCTATTCTAACCGGCACTACGAGTCCGATCAACGCGCCAAACACTATCGCTCCGACGAGAATCATTTGCCGCTCCTCGAACCGGTTTCCGGCTGCGCGTATGTCAGAATCCTGCTTCCGGTATACGCGGGAATCGTCAGATTTTGAGACCGCGTGATTTCAACGCGAATGCCGAAAACGCGGAGCTGATCCACAAGCCCGTCGGGCATTTCAAGCGACGCAGCAAGTATGTTCGGATCCCCGATTGCCCTGATCGTGAACGGGCTTGTCATTTTGCGGTTGTTGACAATCACCGTGGGGCCGGTACAGCGGATAAACGTGGAGTTCACAATCCTCTCTTCCAATTCGCCGCTTTTGATGCTGAGGGCTTCCGCTCCGGCGGCCTTCAGCTCGTTGATAAGCAGCATCAAATCCTGGTCGTGGATTACAAAGGCGTCCGAGCCAAGCGAGCCCGGCCCGATGTCTATCGCCCCGCGGTTCGCGTCCGTCATTTTCACTTCGATGCCCGGCCCGTGAACCGCCGACAATCCGGCCAGCGTCTCGATTTGGGCCAGCTTTTCCTCGATATTCCTCAAAGAAGACTTGCCCGACAGCGCGTCCTGCTGGTACGCGTCCACCTCGCCCCGCAGGTTGTCCACTTCGGCCTGCAACAGCTTGCGTTCGTTTTCGGCGGCCGCAAGCATTCGCACCAGCTCCTCCTGCCGCAGGTCGCCGGACGAACCGGCGGCGGGCTTTGACACCCGGAAAAGAAGCACTATCAGAAAGCCGAACAGCGCCCCGGTGAGCAGCAGTCCATTTTTCAGCATCGCGTGGGCGTCTTTCATCGTTCACCCGCCTTTTCGGAATCGCTTTCGATTTTGGGCGCAAGCTGGAAAAACGATTCTCCGTCGGGAGAAAGAACGGCTTCCCGATATTTCAAGCGGTTTGCGGAAATCAGCCTGACCACGTCCGCCAGATTCGCGAGCGACGCTTCCGGCTTGTCCATCGTTTCGAGGCGGATTGCCGTCCCGCCGGTCTCAACAAGCGTGACAACATCGCCGCCGGAAATCCTCACTTCGCGGATTAGTCCGGGCGCCGTTTTGGAAATCGCGGAAAGAACGGCCAATGTGCTTTGCACGAATTCCGGCGATTCCACTTGCCTGGTCGAATGGAAATAGACGCTGGGGGAACGTCTTGCGGAATCGAATCGCGAATCGGCATCCGATGGAGACGCGGGAATCAGCCGGCCTTCGCTCGTGAGCCAGTACTTCCGCCCGAAAAGGAACGCTCGCGCGACGGGCAGCGATTCGGAAAGCACCCGGACTTCCAGAATTCCGCCCATAATATCGAAAGGCGGCTTGACCACCCGGCGTACTTCGGCAGATGAAACAAATCTGCACTTTTCGACTTTTCGTTCAAGCGATTTCAAATCCAAGTCTATCAGGGATTCGCCGGGATGCATGCCCAAAGCCCGGACGATTTCGGAGCTTGGAGTGATTACGTTTCCGCTTACCACTATTTGCTTAAGAAGCACGGAATCCGCAAGTCGCGGCTTGACGAACGCGAAGGCCGCGGCTCCGGTAACGGCGAGAAGCGCCAGCGTCGCCGCGGCTATACCCGCCGCGCGCATGAACAGCCTCCCGGAGGGAGGAATTCCATGCTTCCGCTTTCTGCTTTTAGATTTCAAAGGTAATGCTCAATCCTCAGCGCGTCGAAAATCAGGAATTTAAGAAGCTCGGTGTACTCGAGTCCGAAAGCCTTGGCCGCCATCGGCACAAGGCTCGTTTGCGTGAATCCGGGCAGCGTGTTGCATTCCAGAAAAATGGGTTTGCCCGCGTCATCAAGAATCAGGTCGAACCTTGCGTAACCCGATAGCTTCGCGGCGCGGAAAAACCTTAGCGAATACTCGGCGATCTTTTCGAACTGCCCGCCGGTGATGCGGGCCGGCGATTGGTATTCGGTTTCGCCTTTCGTGTACTTCGCCTTGTAGGAAAAGAATTCCTGGTTTTGCGGGATTATCTCGACAACCGGAAGCGCGATTGGATTGACGCTGTCAATCACAGCGCAACTCATCTCCCGGCCTTCGATCGGCTCTTCGACTACGACGCCCTTGTGCTTTTTCACCAAGCCGGGAAGCTGGCGCAAAAGCTCGCTGACGTCTTTGCAAAATGTGATTCCTAGACTGGAGCCGCTTTTTATCGGTTTCACGACGGACGGTCCGCTCCAGTTCTCCACAACCAGGTCAGGGCGCACGGCCTCAAGGTGAGGTACGTAAGTCCACTTTGCCGTGGGAATGGAAAGCAGGGTGAACAGCAGCTTGGAAAACGACTTGTCTATGCATGCCGCGCTGCCCAGGATTTTGGAGCCGACATACGGCACACCGTAAATGTCCAGCAAGCCCTGCACCGCGCCGTCCTCGCCGTAGCGTCCGTGCATGACATTGAAGACAAGACCGAAACGATCCCACCGCTTGCGGGTCATCGAAAGGATATCCTTTTCGACCTCGACAAGCTCCACGTTCATGCCGTCCTGCTTGAGCGCGTTGTAGACCGCGTTGCCGCTGGCCAGCGAAACCTCCCGCTCCGGGCTGGGTCCGCCCGAAAGGATCGCTATCTTGATTTCGGACATTTTTTTGGACGCGCGGCGCACCTGCGCCTGCATCCTTCTCAACACTTCTTCGCTCGAATAATACTTGTCGCTCACGAATCGCTCCCAAAGTAAATGCGGTCGAAGGGCGCGGTGTCGTACAGGTGGCCGCCGTTCCCGTCGATATGCTCGGCCAGCGCGAGGCCGATTTTGTAAACATCGCCCGCGCCTATTGTAAGAATCACGTCGCCCGGATGCATCGTGTTCTTTAAGTAATCCAGAAGCTCCGCAGAATCCTCGATGCACTTGATTCTGCTTTCCGGAAACCGCTCCTCGAAAAAGCGGTACAGGTATCGCGTACCCACTCCGGCAATTGGCGTCTCTCCCGCGCCGTAAAGCTCGGTCAGTATCACCTCGTCCGCGTAATCGAACGATTCCGGAAAGCGCGAGGCCAGCAATTTGCTTCTCGTGTATCTGTGCGGCTGGAAAACGCCGCGGACACGCTTCGCCCCGCCGGCGCGCGTGGCCTTAAGCAACGCGGCGATTTCGGTCGGATGGTGCGCGTAGTCGTCAACCACCATGACGCCGTTCCCTTCGGCAAGCCTTTGGAATCTGCGCAGAACGCCCGGAAAAGTTTCGAGCGCGTACGCGCTCTTGCCGAAGTCTATGCCGCACCATTCGGCTGCTGCAAGCGCGGCCAAGGCGTCCAGCGCGAAATGCCGCCCGGGAAAGCGAAGCTGGATGGAGCCGATTTCGCCGCGGCTCCTGTGAACCACGTCGAATCTGGTTTCGAAATTGCTTATGCGTATATTCTTTGCGCGGTAGTCCACGTCTTCCGCGTCTATCCCGTAGGTAATTAACCGCGTCGAAAGCTTTGGGTATATTTCGCGCACGCCCGGATCGTCCATGCAGACGATGCTTACTCCGTCCAGGTCGCGCTTGTTGATGAACTTGATGAAGCTGTTTTGAAGATTGGTCATAGACTTGTGGAAGTCTATGTGGTCGTCGTCAATGTTCAGCACCACTCCCACCGAAGTGGAAAGCTCGAGAAACGCGTTGTTGCTCTCGTCGCCCTCGCAGATGAAATACCTGCTCTTGCCCAGCCAGCTCGAACCCAGGTGGTTGTTTATAACTCCCCCGATGACCACGGTCGGATCGGATTCCGCTATGTGAAAAATATAAGCGATCATCGCGGAGGTGCTGCTCTTTCCATGGCTGCCCGAGACGGTGATTCCGTACTTGTGCTGCATAAGGTACGAAAGGAACTTGATTCTGTTGAGCACCGGAACACCCATTTCGCGGGCTGCCTGGATTTCCACGTTGTCCTCGGGAATCGCGGTCGAGACGATAATGAGTTGGGCGCTCCTTACCAGGCCGGCGTTGTGTCCGTAGTGCACCTGTACGCCGTGAAACTGAAGATTGCGCGTGACCTGCGACTCGGAGATATCCGAGCCGGTAACCTCGTAGCCCATGTCGACCATGAGCTTAGCGAGTCCGCTCACTCCGGAGCCGCCGACGCCCACGAAGTGAATCCGCCTTATTCGTTGTGTCAGTACCATTTACAGCCTTGCCTTCCAAATGGAGGGATAACCGCTTATTTTAGGCCAAAACGCCGCCAATTCAAAATCGCGGCGCCCCGCCGGATTTCGGCATCACCTCACTTTCGGGCTTTCAAACTTAAGAAACGAGTTGGCGACGGCCAATACAAGGCCGAGTTCGGCCAATGTGACGATTTTGCTGGAGCCGCCGAAACTGATCAGAGGCAGATTTATGCCAGTCGTGGGCACCAAATTGACCGCGGCAGCCATATTGATTCCGGCTTGGAGCACGATTCCGAACCCGATCAGGAACACCAGGCCGCTGTAAAACGGATTGCGGATGCAGAGAGCGATCCCCGCGGAGAAATAAAGCAATGCGAGGTATCCGCCGATAACCAGAAGCGCACCCAAAAGGCCCAGCTCTTCGCATATGACGGCGAATATGAAGTCGTTTTTGCTTTCCGGCAGACGGTTGATCTTCTGAATTCCTTGAAACAAACCTCTTCCGAACAGCCCGCCGTTCGCCACCGCGCCGAGGCTCTGGATGATCTGGTAGCTCTCTTTGTCCGCATCCGCATTCACCGATCGGCCTGATGCCGTCGCTTCGCCGAAGGGATTCTGCCAAGCAGCCAATCTTACCCTCGCGTGGCTGAAATAGTCGTTTGGAAGGAAAAGCAAAAGAAGCGCCGGCACGGCGACAACCGCCGCGGCGAGTGCAAGCCAGCGTTTTTTGGCGCCGCAAAGCGCAAACGTCACAAGAGCAAGCACAAAAAGATAAATTGCACCGCCCAAGTTCGGCTGAAAAAGCACAAGAGCGATAAGAGCAGCGGCGGCAATCATGGCGAATCCGGTCTTAGAAATGCGGATGGGAATACCGGCCGCCAAGGCGTCGAATCGCGAAGCCGTCGCTTCTTTGACGGTGGACATTGATCTCGCGTCAACAATCAGGAAGTAAAGTATGTAAGCCACAAGCGCGAACTTCGCGAGTTCGGTCGGCTGAAATTGAACACCGAAGATCGTAAGCGCTCTTCGCGAGCCGTTGACGATATCGCCTTGAATGTATACGAAAACCAGCGCGGCAATGGAGAGCCAGTAGCTGAATTTCACGATCAACCGCATTTTCAAGTCCCGCGCGTTGGGAGCGAATCTCATCATGCTAATCAGAAACAATGCTGCAAAACCGATCGCCGTTGTAACGAACTGGGGCATAATGTCCCCTAGCGGCGAAAGCCCCTCGCTGATCAGTTTTGTCGAGGAGGCGGAATAACCCATTATGAGTCCGAAAATCGTTATTCCGCAAACCAGCCACGCCAGGTTTGCCGTGTAAAACCTCAACGAATCGGCGATTTCCTCTCCCGAAACATGCGCGCGCTCTACGCCGCGTACCGCCTCGAATATGGGAGCTTTGGCAAAAGCTTTCAAGGGCCGACCTCCTCCAGACTACCCACAATCTTCCTGAACATCTCTCCCCTGTGTTCAAAGCTCTTGAACATGTCGAAGCTCGCGCAGGCGGGGCTGAATAGAACCACCCTGCCCGGCCGCGCGGCTTCGCGCGCGATCGCGACCGCGTCTTCGAGCGACCTCGCGTTCGCGATGTTTCCGAATCCGAACTCGCGCAGCGCGGCCTCAAACCGCGGCGCGGCCTCGCCGAGCAACACGGCCTTTTCGACCTTGTTTCTGACCATCCTGGCAAGCGCTTCAAGCGAAGTACCCTTGTCGCGCCCCCCGAGGATGAGGATTATCGGCTCATCGAACGCTCGCAGCGCCGTAATCGTGCTTTCCGGATTAGTCGCCTTGCTGTCGTTGTAATATTTGACCCCGCCGATTTCCCTCACGAATTCGATCCGGTGCGGATATCCTTCGAATTCGCTTACCGCATCTATGATGTCTGCCTGAGATACGTCCATCACACGCGCCGCGAGCAGCGCGCACATGCAATTCTCTACGTTATGCAGTCCGCGGAGTTTGACCATGGACTGCGGGTAGCGCTCCACGACGCCCCGCCCCAGATCCACAAGGATCTCTCCGTTTTCAAGCCAAGCTCCTTTTTCAGGCATCGAGCCATGCGCGCTTGTGAATCCGTAAAAAACCGGCGAGGAATTCGGAAACTTTTCCGGCTGGAGGTTTTCGTCCTCGGAATTGTAGATGACGAAATCGTTCCGCGTTAAGTTTCGAACCATGCTGCGCTTAACCGCGGCGTACGCTTCGAAAGTCTTGTGTCGGTCGAGATGGTCGGGCGTTATATTCGTGTAAATAGCGACATGCGGGTGAAAAGTCGGGCTCGCTTCAAGCTGGTAGCTCGATACTTCCAGAACTGTGATGTCATTTTCGCCGGATAGGACGGCGGCCGCGATGTACGGCGAGCCGATGTTTCCCGCAACGTGCACCCTGCCCTTCCCGCCGGATAGGCTTCGAGCGATTATCTTGCCCAAAAGCGCGGTCGTCGTGCTTTTGCCGTTCGATCCCGTTACAGCAAGCACGGTACCCTTGCCGAGCCGCCATCCAAGTTCAATCTCGCTTAAAACTTCGACGCCGAAATTGCGGGCAAGGGCGACGCTCGGACGCTCCAAATTGATTCCCGGGCTGACCACGAGCAGATTGAGCCGCGCGTACTGCTCTTCGGGCGACCAGCCGCCCAGATGGAATTCGACATCGCCCTCTTTCGCAAGCGCGGACAGCTCGGATGCCAACTGCGCGTCGTCCCTGTCGTCGAATACCACAATCTGGCACGGATGGCCGATCAGCGCGGCCACAACCGCGCGCCCCGTGACGCCGTATCCGTAAACACCGATACGTTTACCGTTTAAATCCATCGGTTCCACTTTCCGGGCATCGCCCGTTTAAGGTCTAATTCAGGCGGCCTTCGCCGCGGCAAGCACTCCAATCGCGCAGCCGATTGCCTGGACAATCCAAAGCCCCGCAACGACCGTTTCCTCGCGGTATCCCAGTTGCTCGAAATGATGGTGAACGGGACTCATCCTGAACAGGCGCCTGCCCGTCAACCTGAAGATTGCGACCTGTGCAATCACGCTCGCGATTTCCACGAAATACACGATTCCCAGAAGGAAAACCGCGAACAATAGACCGCTGGAAATGAACAAAAGCGCCACCAGCGCCCCGAGGGCGTAGCTCCCCGTGTCTCCCATGAAAATCCTTGCAGGCTTCAAATTGAGCGCAAGATATCCCACAATCAGCCCGCAGGAAGCGAAGACAAGCGAAAGAAGAATATCGTTCGACGCGAACGAGTTGATCGAGGAAAGTCCGAAAAACGAAATAAGCACAGCGCCGGACGCAAGTCCGTCGAGTCCGTCCGTAAAATTCACTCCGTTGACAATCGCCGCGAACATCACCGCCCCCAGTATCGCGAAAAGAAGGGGGGAGGGCTCCCATATAACTCGATTAGGGGGAAGTTCGAGCTGGGAGCCCTCTGGGGCAAGGAGGAAAGAGGCAAATGCTCCAAGGAGGAGTTGGAGGGCGAATCTGTAGCGGGCCGGGACGCCGAGGCTTCCCTTCCCCGCGAGCTTCAGGTAATCGTCGGCGAATCCGACCAAACCCGTAAGAACTGTCGTCGCGCAGATGACCGTAATCGTGATAAACGCGCGGTCCGCCAAAATCGGCGGCATGTCGCCGCCCCACGGCCTGGACGCAACGTGATAAATCCAAAACAATGTCGTTCCGAGAATGAAAACGACGCCGCCGGCCGTGGGAACGTTGCCTTTCGCAAAGTGCGCGATCGGCCCCCATCTGCGGTATTGCTGGAATGCACCGGCCTTGCCCAGCGCCTTCGCCAGTGCGAAGGTCAAGGCAAATCCTACTGCGCCGAATATCGCGAACTCGGCCAGGTGACGGAAGGCATCAGCCATTGCCGCACCTCCCGGCCGGAATCACGTCTCGATTGACCAACTCCGCGACGACGCGATCCAAACCGACCGACCGGCTTGCCTTGACAAGCACAACCGGCGGCTCGGGACAGGACTTAATCGCGCGCCGCGTTTCTGCAAGCACGCGCGCGATGAATGCTTCGTCGTACCTCCCCCGATTATGCGTAGGCACGGGCACAAGCCACGGCTCGTGATCTCCGGTTCCCTGCTCGATAGTGGCCGCGTAATCGCCCGCTACGATCGCCCGGTACGGCTCAAGCGCGGAAAGCGAGCGGCCGATCCTGTGGTGCTCGATTTCGGCCTGCGCGCCCAATTCAAGCATGTCCCCGATTACCGCGATTACCGGCCTGTTGTCGGTCACCTGAACCGAGCGCAAAAGCCCGATGGCATTCAAAACCGAATCAGGGCCGGCATTGTAAGCATCGTCAATGACCGTCCCGAACGGCCTTTCGACGGGATTCAGCCTGCCGGGCGTATGCTTCAAAGTTTCAAGCCTGTCAGCAACGTCGCGCGCGGACAATCCCAACTTCCATGCAACTCCGGCGACCGATATCGCTGAAGCAATCGCGCCGTTCCCCAAAAGCGGAAACCGCACCAATGCAGTTTCATCCGGAAAATTAAGCTTGAATTCGGAGCCGGAAAGCCCAAGCAATTCAGCGCCCGTGGCGGATACATCCGCGCGCTCGTCCATTCCGAACGTGCGCACTTCGCCGCTGAAGCCGATGCGCTTGTGCGCGGCTTCGCGCGCGGAGACATCGTCCAGCCAGGTCCACGCCGCTTCATCTCGATTCAGCCAAAGCGAGCCGTCCGCGCCAAGCCCCTTCGTGATTTCCAGTTTGGCCTTGAGTATTTCGTCCTTTGTGCCGAGCAGCTCGATGTGCACCGAGCGCGCATTGGTAATAACCGCGTGGTCGGGGCGCGCGATTTCCGAGAGTCGCGCGATCTGGCCGCGCCCGCGCATCGCCATCTCCTGTACCACGACTTCGGTCTCCCCGGTAATTCTGGACAGCGTCAGGGGCACTCCGATTTCGGTATTCCAATTTGCCTTGCTGTGCAGCGTGGAAAACCTTTCGCAGATGACGTGCGCAAGTATTTCTTTGGCGGTGGTCTTGCCGACGCTGCCGGTTATTCCGACGAGGACTACTGCCGATTTCCGCCGGATATGCGACGCCATTTCCTCCATAGCATGTTGCACATCGCCCGCCGCAATCAGACAGAAATGGGCCGGGAGACCGGTTGGCGGCTCGAATCCGCTCCGCACTACCGCGCCGGACGCGCCGCGCTCTTCCGCCGCAGCGACGAAATCATGCCCGTCCGCGCGCGCGCCGCGCAGCGCGAAAAACAACGCTCCGGGCTGGATGGTTCTTGAATCTATATCGAAAGAGAGGACGAGTGTATCCGGGTCGCCGCGCAAAACTTCGGCCCCCGCGGCCGTCGCAAGTTCACCGACTGTGATGCGAAAATCCCGCACCAAAATACCCCGGCATATGTTTTTCGGGCGAAACGCCCCATCAAAATCAACCTCGTTCGGGGAACACTCTGCGCATTCAGCTTTGAATTCCCCGCAATATTTCCCTGGCGACTTCCCTGTCGTCGAAAGGAAACTTCTGTGTCCCGATTATCTGGTAGGTCTCGTGGCCTTTTCCGGCAATCAGGACGATGTCTTCCGGCCCGGCAATGGAAATAGCGGCTTCGATGGCTTTGCGCCTGTCCGGAATCACAGTTATGCGATCCTTGTGGGGGGGCTTCACGCCGGAAACTATGCCCGCAATGATCGCGTCGGGATCCTCGGTTCGCGGGTTGTCCGTCGTGACAAAAAACCGATGGCTCATCTCCGCGCCGATAGACCCACAAAGGGGGCGCTTATCCCTGTCACGGTCGCCGCCATTGCCCATGACAAGGATTACGCGCCCCCTCTGATGGCGAAGTTGTTGGAGCGTGCGGAGCACGTTTTCGAGCGCATCGGGAGTGTGGGCGTAGTCCACGATGACCGTGAACCGCTGCCCTTCGTCGATGCGTTCGAGGCGCCCTGGCACGCCGGGAAACGATTCGATTCCGGCCGCGACTTGTTCAATCCCCACGCCCTGTCCGAGCGCAAGGCCGGCCGCGACCAGCGAGTTTGCGATGTTAAAAGTGCCGGGCAGACGCATGCCGACGGTGCGTACTGCCCGGCCGGTTTGGGGGATCCAGGCGGAGGAAACCTGGGAAATTTTGGAGACATCCAGCGCCATTTCGAACCGGGAGCCCAAGGGGGTAAGCTCCATTGGTTCGGCGCATATGTCGGCATTCCTGTCTTCCATGGAGCAGGTTATTATTTGCGCTCCGGAAAGAGAGGCCAGTTTTTTGCCCGCGGGGTCGTCCTTCCAAATGACCGCGTACTGCCCTGCGGGGTCAACCAAGTAAGACTTGAAAAATTCGGCCTTGGCCGCGAAGTACGCGTCCATGGTGCCGTGGAAATCTAGATGATCTTCCGTTAGATTGGTGAATGCGCCCGCCTTGAATTTGGTATGCGCGACGCGCTTCTGGGAGAGCGAGTGCGACGATACTTCCATCACAACGTGCGTGACGCCATCCGCCAGCGCTTTCGCGAACGTGTGTTGCAGAAACACCGGATCCGGAGTGGTAAGATCGCTTTCAGAAGTGTAAACGCCGCCCCGGAGGGTTCCGACCGTGGTCAAACCGACCACCGGGACACCAGCGCCTTCAAGAATGTGGCAAAGCATCGAGACGACGGTGGTCTTTCCATTGGTGCCCGTGACACCGATTACGGTGAGTTTTTTTGAAGGGTTGCCGGCGATTTCGGCTGCGGCCGCTGCCAAAGAGTCCCGCCCATCCGCTACGCGTACGATGTTTGCAACTTTCTGTTTTGGATCCACAAGGCTCAAGCTGTGCTCGCAAAGAACCGCATCCGCACCGTTGGCGATTGCTTCGGGAATATACTCGTGGCCGTCGCGCTTTGTCCCCTTTAGGGCGACGAAAAGCGTTCCCTTTCCGCATTTCTTGGAATCGTGGCTGACCGAAGTGATCTCGACCTCGGGGTCGGCCACTCTCAATTCAACCACCTCAAGCTTTTCCACAAGCTTCGCCAACTTCATTTCACCTGCGCCTCGAAAGAGCGAAGGACAAATTAAGAGCTGTCAACGGCTAAGTCCGTCCGTCGCCTTCAACGACTTCCGGGCTTATCCTGTCCAGGTAACAGATGCGATCCGCCACCCGCTTGAAAACCGGAGCCGACACCTCGCCGCCGTAATACTTGCCACGCGGATTTTTGAACATGACCATAACGACGTATCTGGGCGCGGCCGCCGGAAAGTAACCGACGAAACTGGAAAGGTACTGGCCTTTCAAGTATCCCTTGCCGTTCGGATTGTGAATCTGCGCGGTGCCGGTTTTGCCGGCGACGGTCAGCCCGCTCGACAGCCGGGCGGCTTTGCCTGTTCCCCTGTCGCTATGCACAACTTCAACCAGAGCTTGCCTTACAGCTTCGACCGTGTCTTTGCTGTAAACCTGCTTGCGTTTCAGCCTGTCCGTAGCGGAAACCTTGAAGGGGGCGTATTCGGTTCTCGCCAAACCAGCGTATTCCAGCGCCGCTCCGACGTCTTTCGCAGTTCCCAAAATAATCTTCGGCTGAACGGCGTAACCGCCGTTGGCAAGCTCGGCGTATGCCGTGAGAATCGCCAAAGGCGACATGGCCGGCCCCTGGCCGAATGCGATGCGGCCCTCGTCCGAATCGTACTGCTCGTAATATCGGCCGTGCTTGTCCAGCTTCGCCAAATTCGGGGGCAGCCCTGCGGTTTCGGTGGGCAATCCCAGCCCGGGCCGTTCGAGAAGCATGGCCCCGTCAAGAATTTCCATGAGCTTGTTCATCCCCAAGTCGGTTCCAACCTGCGCCATGAGGACGTTGCTGGACTTGATTATTCCTTCTTTGACCGTGATCAGGCCGAAACCTTTTCCCTTATGCGCTTCCGAAACCGTTGTGTCGTCAATCTTCAGCGTCGCCGGGCAATAGTACTTGTCGTCAAGCGTTATATAGCCGCGGTCAAGCGCGCCGGCGATTATTATCGGCTTGATTATGCTTCCCGGCTCGACGACCATGCCGTACAGCGGATTGACCGCGATGGAGCCTACCTTCGCTCCACGGACGCACTCGTTGGGATCGAAAGTGGGGCGCACGGCGCACGCGAGAATCTCGCCGGTGTAAGGATCCATCACCGAAACAAGCCCCCACTCCGCCTTGTTGGAAGCGAAAGCGACATCCAGCTCCGCGTCACAGATTATCTGAATGTTTTCGTCGATCGTCAGGTAAACATCGAGGCCGTTGCGGACTTCTTTTTGTATGAAAGTGGATTCGGGAATCCTGCCCCACTTGCTGTCCCGCTGGTAAAATACTTGACCGGGCTCGCCCTCCAGATATTCGTCGAACGCGGATTCCGCCTGAAAATGGACGTCGTCGCGCAGCCGGATGAAACCGATGGTGTGCGGCGACATCTGATCTTTGAACGGATAAAACCTGCGGTAACCTTCCGAGACGAAAACCCCTTTGAGATTCAGGTTCATGGTGGCAACCATTTCGGATTGCGACAGCCCGTCCGCCACTTTCAGATACCTGCTTCCCTTACGCTTTCCATCGGCAATGCGCGCCAACAGCTCTTCCTTCGAGCCGCCGAACAATTCGGCGAGCTTTTCGGATGCCACGGCACCGTCGCCGACTATCAGCGGATCGACCACGACTTCCCAGGTTTTTTCGCTGATCGCCAACAGCGAGCCGCCGCGAGAGCGAATCGCACCGCGCCGCGCGGGCACTTCGTATGACGCCTGCCATTTGGAGCGCATCATTTCGAGGACTTTGTCGCGATCCACGGTCTGCCATTTGACGACGAACGCGATGATGAATACGGAAAAGAATGCCATGAGCAACGACGCGCAGATGATCCGCCATTTAAGAATGGCGGGGTCGAATCCGCAGTCATGCCCTCTGTATTCGCGAATCGCCATGAAAACGCCGCAGCGCCCCTAATACTTGAAAAGGTAAGAACCCCATTTCACTTCCGGCTTTGCCGCGCCGTAAAGCGTGCGCACCAGTTCTTCGCCGGACGCCCCCCCCTCCACAGGCTTGTGGTAAACGAACAGCGTACTTGCAGGGTATTCGAGGCCCAGTCTTGTCTGAAGTCCGGTATTGAAAAAAATGTCGCGCCTTACGCCAAGATTCTGCGCCTGCGCCTGCGAAATCTGCACCTCCAGGTTGCGCGTGGATTCCTCCAGTTGCTGCAACCTGTACTGCTTAATCGATACCTGGGTCGCAAGATATGCGATCCCGAAAAGCGTCATCGCCAAACCGGCGATGGTGAGGAACAGAAAAATCCGCCATTTGATCGAAAACTCGACGGATTCGTAAACCCTTGGCGGTTTCTGGCGGAACTTTCTGCTTTCGTCGAAGGAAAGCGCCCCTTCGTAAGCCTCGCGAGGCAGAACGGTGCGAACATTCGACATCTTTCACTCCTTCTCCTGCGCGACCGCGCGGCGCTCGAATACGCGCAGCATCGCGGAATGCGCGGCTGGATTCGCTTTAACTTCCTGCCTGGAAGGCCTGACCGCCCCAGGCGTAATTTCCTTTACAACCCAATCGGAGTTGGATTCACCGGGCCTTCTGTATGCGTTAAGAACCGATTTCGCCACCCTGTTTTCGCCGCCGCTGAACGTGAGCAACGCAAAGCGGCCCTTGTTTTTGCTTAAATATTTGACGGCGTGTTCGATACCGCCGCGCAATCCCTTCGCGCCCGGATTGACGATGTCGCGAAGCGCCATGAAAAGCTGGCCAAGCCTGCGCATGCGCTTCCCGTACGGCATTTTCTCCGGCCAAATCTCGGACACCGCCTCGATAAGCTCGAAGGTTGTGTTTATCGGACGTATCGCCCGCGCCTTGGCGATCGCCGCGGCGACTTTTGCGGCTTCCGGAATGTCGCCGACTTCGGCCAGTATGCGGGAAAGCTCTTCGACGCTCGCGCCGTTGACCAATTCCTTTGCAGTAAGTTTCATTCCCGGATCGAATCTCATGTCCAATTCCTGATCGCGCTTATAGCTGAATCCCCTGCCGCCTTCGAGCTGAAAACCGCTCATTCCGGCGTCCAGGACGCAGCTGTTGAAGAAATCCTCCGGAATCCCCGCGGGGGAAAGAAGAGCGGGTAATTCCCCGTAATCCCCTTGCAAAAACACAACGCGGCACTCCGTGAGCGTTTCTTCAATCCTTCGCCGAGCGATCTCTATGGCCTGCCCGTCGAGATCAACGGCGACGGCGAATCCGCCGGGAGAAATCAACTTGCACACCCTTAACAGATGACCGCCTGTTGATACTCCCAATTCCAGGTGCTTTCCTCCCGGCTTCGGGTCGAGGTATCGCACCACTTCCTCGACCATCACGCTTGCGTGAAGCCTGGGATTTTCCTCCATGAACCTGCTAGCCCGAAGCAGGATCTCCTCCGGGCAAATTAAGGTGCTCAAGACCGGCGTCGCCGCCTTTGCCGCCGGCCTTGAGCCCTTCAGAACCGAAAACCAGGGACAAGTCCCTGTTTTTGCGGGTTTGCGAGTAGGAAACGTAGTCCTCTTCACGCCACACTTCGACCTTGTCAAGCATGCCGATGAGAACCACGGTGTCGCCTTGCTTGAGACCGATGGCCTCGCGCAGGTCCTGCGGGATGACAACGCGCTGCGAATCGTCTATTGCCGTCCTGTGATGGCTTTCGAGCACTTCGCGCAGATTGTCCACGTAATCGCGATCGCTGTAGTTGATGAATCCGGAATACGAGCTGAGGCTGGTTTTCGGCCAAAGTTGGTTGTAAAGAGCCTCGTACGTCCACTTGGGAAGAATCTCAAGCCACTTTCTGTGCGGGCTGAGAGTGATCACCACATCACGGATCTCCGTGTTGCACAGATTTTGCGGAAGCCTGATGCGGAACCGCCCGTCAATGACCTGCGACTCGCGTCCCACAAGCATCTTGGGAGGCATAGCTTCCTGCACCGAATTGAAAGCGACTTGATTCATTTCCCTAAACCGCTCTTCAAACCTGAAGAGCAAGGGAATTTTAAACTAAGAAAGATAATTTGAACAGCCCTTTGGACGGGAAATCAATCCCATTAGCTAGAATTTGGGCACTTTTTTGGGCATTTTTCTTCCCTTCTGCCCGCCAAAAGCAACCAATTTCGGGAAAGGCAATTTTTGGCGCCTTTTTAGCTATACATAAGTAAAGATATTTTAGAGGCCAATTACGGAAGCCAAATCAGGCTTTTTTGGTTAGAACCATAAAACACAATACCTGCTCGAGTCCTCGACACTTCTTTTTTTCACTGTCGAAGGCTGTTCCCAAATGAGGTTCGGCTCTGCTCATACCCCAATCACCTGGAATTCGGATTCGGCTCGGGAAGCTCTCCGCCGATGGCAATCGCGTCATGCAGCAGCATTTCAATTCCGGAGCCGACAGCTTCGCGTGTCGAGCCCAGCCTCGCGATTACCGACGGTGTGCCCAGATTGAAGTAGCAGAGCGCCCAAGGCTCCTTGAGTTCGATTCTGTCGCCAGGCTTTTTAAGAAGCAAGATGCCTGCAAACGGGTCGATGGAATCGTCGAGTTCGAACCTGCCTGCGCCGAGCGCCCGCGCGGCTTCCCCGATCGCAAGCGCGTCAATGGAATGGATGAACCCTGCCTTGCGGGCCGCGATGTACGCCCGAGGGACGGATGCGAGTTCGCCGAATCTTTCCCTAAGCGCGCCCAACGACCCTCCTTGCGCTTTGACCAGCTTTTCGAAGGCAACGCGCGCCGAGCCGTCGGCAATAAGCTGCATTAGTTTGTCGCGGGCCGCGGCCTTGGAAACCGCCAAGCCGGATTCAACCAGCGCCGCCGAGCCAAGCTCGTACACTACCTCCAGCAAATCAGCAGGCCCTTTGCCCAGAAGCGCGTCCCACACTTCAATCATCTCCAGCAGATTCCCGACCGCGTGACCGAGCGGCGAGTCCATCTTTGTGAGAACGCAAACCACTTTCCGTCCGAAACGCGCTCCCGCCGCTTCAGCAAGCCGCGCAAATTCACGCGCCGCAGCTTCGTCGCGAAAAAAGGCTCCTTTTCCTACTTTCACGTCGAGCACGATCGTCCCCGCGCCGCCGGCAAGCTTTTTGCCCATTATGCTTGCGACGATCAGCGGAATGCTGTCCACCGTTCCCGTCACATCGCGCAGCGCATAAAGCTTTTTATCCGCGGGGGCAAGATCCGCGCTTTGACCTACTATCGCCCCGCCTATGGAGCGAATCTGCCCGTCCAATTCGTCTGCGGAAAGCGATGTCCGGAATCCGGGAATGGTTTCGAGTTTGTCAATCGTCCCGCCGGTGTGGCCGAGGCCGCGCCCGCTCATTTTGCAGCATACCGCTCCCGCGGCCATCATAAGCGGAACAAAAAGCGGCGTTACCTTGTCGCCGACACCCCCCGTGGAATGCTTATCCACCAGCGGCTTTCCCAGGCCGGGAAACGCCAACGTGCCGCCGCTCCTCCAAATCGCCTCGGTGAGCGCGAACACTTCCTTGTCGCTCATGCCGCGCAGCACGATCGCCATCAGCAAGGCGCTCGCTTGGTAATCGGGTATTTGTCCGGATACGAATCCGGTTACAAATCCGCTGATTTCATCTTCCGACAAAGCATCGCCGCGCTTCTTGGTTTCGATGGCACAAAGGATGTCGAATCCGCCCACGGAGTAATTCTAGCGCCACTTGACGACCACTCTTCGATTCCCGCCACTTGCACAGGTTGATTTGTCGGCCGGACGGCCATATATTAGATGTATGGGAAAACAATCCAACTTCGAGTATTGCATCGGCGCCGTCTCCACAACGTTGGGAACGGTCGCATTCATCTGGTCGGCGAAGGGACTTGTTGCCAACTCCTTTTTTTACAAGTCCCTCGGCTCCGCGCTCAAGGAAATCGCTCCACTAGCGCGCAAGCTCGGCATCGAAAAAGTCGAAGTTTCGAAATCCGATGCGCCTCCAGCCTGGATAGGCAAGTTCTTCACGGCCTATGCAAACGGCGACGGCAAGACCTGCAAGCGCCTTCTTTCGGATTCGGCCAAGTTCGACTTCGCGCTGGCCACCGACCATCGCAAGAAGGTCTGGAACAGCATGCTCTCGATTCCATGGGGCGCTACTGCGACTTACGGCGAGCTTTCCGCCAAGATAAAAAGCGCGCCGCGCGCGGTCGGCGGCGCCTGCGGCGCGAACCGTTGCCCGGTGATAATCCCCTGCCACAGGGTGATAGGTGCTGGCGGCGACCTTCGCGGCTTCGGAGGCGGAATCAAGCTCAAGGCGATGCTGCTTGCCCACGAGGGCATTCAAGCGGTTGGTTGAGCGCCGCCCGAAAATGAATCCTGGAAAATCAAAACTTCAAAAGCGCAAGCATACAGCCCGGACTGCCGCGCCGGCTTTGCATACGCGCGTTTCCGGCGTCGATGCGATGACGACTTCCGCGGTTAAATGGATTTTGTTTCCACTTGCGCTTTTGGCGGGCATTGTGGTCAGGCTGGCGCCCGAAATCCCGATGTCGTTCGGCGGCGTCCAGTACAGCATTTGGTTCGACGAAGTCTGGACGTTACTGATTTCCAAGCTTCCTCTCAAGGACGCTCTATATTTCATTCATCATTTCGACGCCAATCCGCCGCTCAGCTACCTGTTCCTGCGGCTGACCCCGCAGCTACCCGACGGCGAAATAACCAGGATTGTCCCGGGAATTTTCGGAATCCTGGCGCTCGCGGCGTTTTTGTGGCTGGGAAGCAGGCATCTCCGGCGCGGCGAGATGTGGCTCGCAGGTTCAATCCTGGCTATCAGTCCGATTCATGTTTGGTATGCGCTCGACCTGCGCTATTACTCGCTGATGGACTTCATTTCAATCACCTGGTTCTTTTTGACGGTGAAGCTCGTATCGCTGGGAAGGGAGTTGAAAAACGCGCGCGGAAATCGCACAAACGGCACACAGCAATCCGTGACGGTTCATTTGTGGCTCCTGTTTTCGGCTCTGGGAATGCTCACCCACAACATCTTCGCGGCGACTTGGCTCGCGGGCACTCTTTGTTTGATGTTCTGCCTCGGCCGCGCTTTTCCCGCCTTGTTCAACCGTCCCCTGCAGTATTTATGGATTGTCGCTCCGCTTGCGTACTGGGCAAGGGTGTTTCTTTGGCAGGCCGAGTTCGCCTTCGGCTACGAAACGACGCTTCCGATGCCCGCTTTCGAAAACTTCCTTTCCGCGCTGAACGACTTCCTGCTGTTGTTCAGCATGGTGCCGATATGGCTCGGCGTGATTTTCGTTTTCGGCCCGATCGCGCTGCTGATTTGGAACGCGCTCGACAAAAAACGCGCCGGGCAGCTTGTACCGGCTCTCGTTCCCGTTTGCATTTGGATAGCGCTCTTTCCGCCCGTGCTGCTTTTTGCGGCGTCGCACGTCCTCGGCAACGCCCAGCTTTTCAGCAGAAGGTACATGATTCCAACGGCAATCGCCGTGCTGGTCGCCTGGGCTCTGGGCGCAGCGGAAATCAAATGGAAACCGGTGCGAGTCGCGTTTATCGCCGCGCTGGCGATGTTCAGCTTGATGGGGCTGTACGCGGTGTTTTACATCCAGTATCCGGCCGACTGGAAAAGCGTGGCGGATTGGCTGCGGCCCGGAACGTCTTCAAGCAGGTGGGTGATTGTCCGCGAAGCCGACCCGAATTACGTCGTCAGCGAAACCTCATGCCTGCGCGCGTACCTGCCCGAAATTCTTCCCGAAGGTTTTAGGATTTTTTCAATCAGTCCTGAAGGAGCATCGCCCCTTCCGATGAAAGTCCGCTCGGAAGTGGCGAAAATGAGCGACGAGGTGCGCAAAACGTTCGCCAGGTATTACCCTCCGCATTACTCGTTTCCGGAGTTCAATGAAATATTGAAGGAAGGAAACTGGACGCTGCCGCCGGAAGTTTATGTTGCCTACATCGCGGCCAAACCGCCGCCCGATCCCGAAATTGACCTGGGGGAAATTCTGGGCGGGAGCTTCCGGTACGAAGGAAGCAAACGTTTCGCGGGAATCCGCGTGGATCTATGGCAAAGAAAACGGAGTTGAGCTTGCTCGACCAACCGGCCATTGAAAAATGGTATAAGAAACCGTCATGGCTATAAGCAAAACCGAAATAGTGGATGTCGCGCTTTCCGGCGGGCGCCCCGCCCGCATACCATTTTCGTGCTGGTACCACTTCGGACTCCAGCATGAAAGCGGAAAAAAACAAGCGGAAATCGAGATCGCGTTTTTCAGGCATTACGACCTCGACTTTTTGAAGGTGATGGACGATTTCGGCTACCCGTTTCCGGACGGTTTCGAGTGGTTCCGCAAGCCGGAAGATTACGAAAAACTGACGGCGATACACTCCGCGGCGGAGTTCGAGGGATACCGCAGGCAGCTTGAATGCCTGTCGGAAATCAAAAAAGCGCTTTCCGGCGAAGCGTATTTCGTCAATACAATCTTCAGCCCGTTCACCTGGCTGCGCAACTACGGCCGGCTTGCCTGGAGGGAAACCATGCGCGAGCATCCGGACAAGTTCCTTTCGGCGATGGAAATTGCGACTTCAAACATCGTCAAGTATGTGGCGGCCCAGGCCGAGGCAGGGGTGGACGGGATTTTCTACTCGCAGGTCGCGGGCGACCCCGAGTTTACGACGGAGGAGGAATTCGAGCGGTACGTCAAGCCGTTCGACATTCGAATCCTGAATGCCGTTCGGGAGCTTCCGTTCAACATTCTGCACGCGCACGGCGAGCACATTTATATCGACCTGTACAGAGACTATCCCGTAAAGGTTGTCAACTACAGCGACCGGTTCGTTTCAAACCCATCGCTGGATGAAATGCGCAGGCTGAAGTCGGATTGGTGCCTGATGGGAGGCATCGGAGAATTGGACGCGAAGGAATCGGATCCGCGGTCTCTGGCGGCGGAAATTGAAGACGCATTCCGTCAAACCGGCGGCCGGGGATGGATATGCACTCCGGGCTGCAGCCTGAAAACCAACATCTGGGAGAGTCACATATTCGCGATGCGCGATGCAGTCAGAAACCTGCCCGCATAATCCCTTTATGTGATTTTGCGGCTCGAATTATCTAGGTTTCGGCATTGGGTCCGCCCGTTGAAAATTCAGGAAAGCGCGGCCGGCGCGAGCATTTTGTTGAAAACTCGGTATAATAAATGAACGGGGCCGCAGGCTGCCCCAATTTTGTTCATTGGGCCGGTATGTCTGGGGTTGAAAGGCTTAAGCGGTGGTTGATCCTTGGTGCGGCGGCCGGGTTCATGGTCGTCGTATTCATGGTTTTCAACATCCTCGCGCAGAATCCAGTCTGGCGCGAAAGCCTTTGGGCGATCAAAATCCTCGCCTTTGGCGGCATTTTCATCGTTACATTCCTTGTCGGAAGTTACTTCCTTGGCCAGATCGACAACCGCATCAGGGAACGCGACGAAAAAATCGCCGAACTTGAACGCCTTCAGCGCATCGAAGAGGAGGCAAACGAGGAAATAGTCTCGATCAACCAGATGGTCAACGACCAGGTCATCGAGCTTACCCGTCTCTCCCAGGAACTCGAAACGGCTTATATAGACACCGTCAATTCGCTCGCGAAATCGCTCGACAGCCGCGACAGATACACGCACGGCCACAGCGAGCGCGTCGCGGGTTGGGCGGTGCTTATCGCGGAGCGGATAGGTTATTCGCGCGAGGATCTTCAGCGCATACGTCAGAGCGCATTGCTTCACGACCTCGGCAAAATCGGCGTAGAGGATTCCATTCTCAAGAAGGACGGGCCGCTTACCGACGAAGAACGCAAAGCTATGCAGATGCATCCGGTTTACGGCTACGAGATACTCAAAGGCGTCAGATTCTTGGCACCGTGCCTTGACGGAATCCTGTATCACCACGAAAGAATGGACGGCAAAGGTTATCCGTCCGGACTTTCGGGCTACGACATTCCGCTCGACGCACGCGTGATTTCCGTCGGCGACGTTTACGACGCGATGACCAGCGACCGCCCTTACAGAAAGGGAATGCCCAAAGACAAAGCGCTTCAGATCATCAAGGAAATAGCCGGAACCCAGCTCGACGCGGAACTGGTCGAAGTTTTTCTCGAAATTATCCGCGAGAAGGAATCGGCCAAATCCGGAAAGGTCGCCGCGGCTGTTTGATTTTCCGGCGGCGATTATTTGAAAAGCACCGCTATCAGCGGTTCCCGCGTTTCCTTTTTCATTGCCACGGCAGCTGTCACCGGTCTGCGCATTTCAGGCTTTCCCTTTTTCGGAAACAGAAGCAATTTGCCGCTCAATGCCGCGATTTCAATCCGTTCGGCGCACTCGAGCGGAGCCGTCACCGTTCCCACAAATTCCACTTCGTTCGGAGAGCAACCGGACGCCGCGAGCAAGGCGGAAGCGCCCTTGCCGCGGATTTCGGGGGGATTATGCATCCATGGCACCATCCGGTAGCGGATCGGCAGCCCGAATGCATCCGCGGAAACGACTTTTGCCTCCATCAACGAGCAGTGTTTCCTGAAAACCGCGGCGCGGCCGAGCGCGGGATTTCTTCCCGCAACCGCGGACATTATCGAAGTGGGGGTCGAAACGAGCGGACGGAAATCCACCGCCAACTCGCGACTCACCGGGACGGGCGCGTCTGCGGGAATTTGCTCATTGATTATTTCCGGCGGCGTCCCGGTAAGATCAATGCCGGCCGGTTCCTCGACAATCCGCAGGTTGATTATCTTCGTCACTTATGCTCGTTTCTTTCCGACGCGATTATTTCGAGGGCTTTCGCCAGCCTGTCCATGGGCTCCAGTATCGAAATGGATTTGGCGATCGCGGTCATAGCTTCAGCGATTTTGGGAATCGCCTTTTCCTGTCCTTCGGCGGGCGTGAGAATGTAGGGGCTTTCGGTGGGCGAAAGCGAAACCAAAAACCGCCCCTGCCCCACATCCTCCGCCTTGCCCGATTCGGGCAACGGCTGCTGCGTCGTTTGCGAAACAAGCACCAAAGGCGGCTTGACCTTTGGCTGGAGTTTCAGGTACACAGCCTCGTCGCAAATCACAGCCGCCGCCTGCGCGCCCAGTGCGGATATCAGCGGCGCGCCGATTACGTTCAACTTCAAGTGCCAGTCCAGCTTGCGGCCGTGCAGCGCCGCGACCAAACCTGCGGGAGCTACCGGCTCCGTATGCTTGAACTCAACAGGCAATCCAAGTTCATCCACGGCCAAAATGGCACCGTAAAGTCTACCGTCCGGCCAGCCTCTAGTTCCCAAATATGCGACTACAACCAAACGATCCTCCCTAATCCATGCTCCGGATTCAGGTTGTGATGTCTATGTGCTTGCGCGGCGGCGCGCAGCCTTCCCGCTCGTCCTTCGCTCCGCCGCGCCCTTCCCTTCCCCTGCGCCGGCGCTCTTCGCGTTCCCGCACGATTCCTTCCTGTCCGGCTTGCTCGGTGCGGACGACCGTGCGCTCGAAAACATCCTTCTGCACTTGGGTGCGCTTGTCCTGCTCGTGCTCCGAAAGAACGGCCTGCGTTTGAGCGATGCGCTGGTGCTGGACGATTTCGTCCAGCTTGAGCAAATTCACCTGAAGGTCCACAGGCCTTACCATTTCGTTCAATCCCGGCTAGCCATTAATGATACCCGACCTACGCGCGATCGCAAGCCCGATCACTTTCCGGCGGCGCCGCCCGTCCAATCCGCAAGCGCGGAACGCAGCCGTATTACAGCCGAACCGTGTATCTGGCAGATTCTGGATTCGGACAAATCCAGAATCGCGCCTATTTCCTTAAGGGACAGCTCCTTGGAGTAATACAAATCCAGCACCAGTTTTTCGCGTTCGGGGAGTTTTTTTATGGCGGCTGCCAGATTCGCAAGGAAATGCTCTTCGGAGGCCGATTCCTCCGGCGTTCTGCCCTTGTCCTCGAACGATGCCGCCGTGCGCTCGTCCAGGTCGCTGAATCCGGCCACCGACAGCGCGCTGATTTTCGACAATGAGTCGCGGTACTCGCTTTCAGAGATGCCGAGCTCCTTTGCGACTTCCTCGTCAAACGCGGGGCGGCCAAGTTTCTTGGTAAGGGAATCTTGGACGGCGCCGATTTCCCGCGCCCGTTTGCGCAAGCTTCGCGGGGACCAATCCAGCTTGCGCAAATAATCCAGCACGGCGCCGCGGATACGCCATGTCGCGAACGTTTCGAATTTGACGTTCCGCTCCGGATCGTAGCGGTTAATCGCCTCAATCAGCCCGATTTTGCCTTCGCTGACAAGGTCGGCGCGATCAACGCTTGCGGGAAGGTCAACCATTATCCGATGGACGACATACTCGACCAAATGGGAATAGGCTTTGACAAGCTGTTCCAGCGCGGCGCGTCTTGCGTGCGCGTCGGCGTACTGCTCCTTTCCGCCGCTTAAAGGCGCGCCATGAGTCAATACTCCTCACCGCCAGATGCCTGATCAGCATCGCCCCCCGAGCCGGGGTTCGAAATCATAAGGCGCGTGAATTCCTCCGTAAGCCGCTCGACCTTCCTCTTTCGCTCGGAGGTAATGGACGCAACAACCAGGTGTATGGCGATCGAGGCGACAAGCATTCCGCCGATCAGGAGCAACACCGCGCCGCCGAGCATCATTTGCGCGAGCGCGGCCGCGGGCATGTCCTTGACGATGCCGATAATGCCCGTGACGATCAGCCACAAGCATACGACCGCCCAGACGAAGGAGTGCCCGATCCTTATGATCGCCTGTCGGTAATTGCGCTTCTGCTGTTGCGTTTTAGGCATGGAAATGCACCGCGGATGCGGACGAACGGGAATTATAACATCGCCAAGATTGCCGCAATGAAGCCCATTTGGCGCGAAAATTTAATTTCGGGCGGATAAAGAGCGCCAAAGCCTGCCAATAAATCTGCTTTTCGCGCCTTCCGCCGCTTCCGAAGCCGCCCACGCGGGCTCGGCGACCGCGTTCTGGGCAATTTTTTGAAAGCTCAGCGCCGCGATGCTTCTTGGAAATTCCACCAGCAACGGAACGTGCATATTCACAGCCCGCCTGGCGGCCTCGTCGCGCGGGACATGTCCCAGCATCCGCATCTTCGCCGTCGTGTACTTGCCCGACACGCGCGAAAGAGCTTCATAATGCCTTCTTGCCTCTCCCTGGTCTCCCGCCATGGACATGACCACGCCGAACCGCTGGCCCGGATGATGCGCACACGTCACCTTTATCAGCCCGTATGCATCCATCACGGACGTGCTTTCGGGAGCCACGACCGCGACAACTTCGTCCGCCGCTGCGGCGAACGATGTCACCTGGTGGGCGATTCCCGCCGCAGTATCCACGACGACGTAATCCGATGCCTGAATAACGGATTCAAGCCCTTCCAGCAGCCGTTTTGTTCCGTCCGGCGACAGATTGGCCATATCCTCGAATCCGCTGCCACCGGGAAGAAGCACCAATCCTTCCGGCCCCTTGATTACGATATCCGTCAGCGGAATTCCCTGGTGGATGAAGTTCCAAAGCGTAAGCTTGGGAGTTATCCCCAGCATAAGATCCAAATTGGCCAGCCCTAGATCGGCATCAACGAGAACGACGCCCCTCCCCATTCGGTTCAGCGCGAGCGCGAGATTCAGCGCCACCGTGCTTTTGCCGACGCCGCCCTTGCCGCTCGCTACAACCAAGACTTTGGCTCCGCCGCGCGATGCGACATCGGCGGCGGTCTTGCCCGCAACCAGAAGTCTCAGCTCCGATGCCTGATCCATTGTGTGCATCTAAACCTTTCCTGTCGCCGCCCACTTTTGGATGAAATCCACCGAAGCGGCCCTTATGTCGTCTGGCACCTTCTGGCCGATCGTGAAATAGCTGACCGGCCGGTTCGTGAGGCAGTTTATCGCATAAACGCTGCCAAGGCTGCCCGTCTCGTCAAGCTTGCTTACGATTATGTGGTCGAATCCTATCCCGCTGAACTTTTCAAGCATCAAACGAATGTCGTCCGCTTTCGTGTGCGCGTCGATAACAAGCTCGGTCGCGTCCGGCGCGGCGACGCGGAAGTAATTGCGCAAGTCCTCCATATGCTCGACGTTGAAAGGACTGCGTCCCGCCGTATCCACAAGCACCAAATGGTCTTTTGCGTATTTCGCAACCGCATCACCAAATTCCTTCGGCGTGAACACGATCGAAATCGGCATCTTCATGATATCGGCATAAGTCCGCAGCTGCTCGGCCGCAGCGATACGGTAAGTATCAAGGCTGACCAGCGCGATCTTGCGGCCTTCTTTTATTCCCCATTGCGCGGCGAGCTTTGCGATGGTCGTCGTTTTGCCCACGCCGGTCGCCCCGATGAAAGCGATCGTCATCCCCTGCCCCGCGGCCGGCAGCTTGACACCTCCCGCGAGCAGGATTTCGCTGATTACGACGCGTTTCACGCGGTTCATCAACATTTCGGGCGTAAGCGCCTCTTTGTTGGCGGGATTCAGCGCGATCGCCTTTTCGACCAATTTGGCGGCGCGATCGGGCGATATGTCCCATGAGATTACTTCGTTCAAAACTGTTCTCTCGATACGCGATTTCGTTTCGGGCGCCGAAGCGGATGCCGTTTCCGCAGCGGGTTTGAAGGATTTCGTCTCCCGCTCCAAGCCTTCCAATTTTTGCGCCAGTCCCTCCACCAGCGATTTGAGCTGCCTAATTTCGGCAGCGATCGAATCTTTTCCGTTTCCGTTTGACGAACCGGAGTTGACCGAAGCCGCCGATGTTTCCTGCGTTTCAACGCGCCTTTCAGCCGCGAAAACCCGGGGAGGAGCGCCCACGTACCGTCTGCCCGGCTCGACCTGTCCGCCCGCGCGAGGAGCCGCGTCGCCCGAAATTTCGACGCGGTCCTTCGCTTGCGATTTCGGCGCCGCGAGAACTTCGATCCACTCCTGAACTCCGAAAAGCCCCAGGAATCCGCCGCGCTGAAACCGCCGCGTTTGAATCAGGACGTCCGGCCCCATCTCCTCCTTGATTCTGCCGAGGAGATCGCCGTAATCCACGAGTTTCGCTTCGTATCTCTTAGCCTGCATCTGGATTCTCCACGTAGCCCACGGTTCTCAGCTGCGCGTCCTTCGTCACTTCCAGGTACGATAGCACCGTCACACCGGTATAGGTGCGCTCGACGAGCTTGCGGAAATACGGCCGAACGCGCGGGCTGACCAGGAACACGGGCGGATTTCCCGCCCTCACCATTTTTTCGATTTGTTTTCCAACGTTCTCCATTAACGCTTTGTTGTATTTCAAATCGAGCACCGGCACCGTTCCGGACGGCGTCTGCTGGAGATTCGCCGCAATCCTTTCCTCGATTGCCGGATCGAGCGTTGAAACCACCAATACGCCGTCCGCGCCCGTATGCTGCGCCGTTATCTGGCGAGCCAGTGCCTGACGGCAGTATTCGGTCAATATTTCCGGATTGCGTTCAACTTCCGTGGCGTAATCGCCAAGCGCTTCGCAAATCACCGCCAGGTTTTTGATGCTCACGCGTTCGCGCAGGAGGAGCTGAAGCACTTTGTGCACCTGCGCAATGGAAAGCTTTCCGGGTACAAGATCTTCCACGAGCGCGGGAAACCGCTCTTTAAGATTATCCAGCAACGTCTTGACGGCTTGTCTGTCCAAAATCTCCGCCGAGTAATTTTTGATGACCTCGGTCAAATGTGTCGCAAGAACCGTGGAAGCATCGACCACGGTGAATCCCGCCGCCTCCGCGCGCGCGCGATCGCGCGTTTCGATCCAATACGCGTCGATTCCGAACGCGGGTTCTTTGGTTTTGAGTCCTTCGAATTCCGCCTGTGGATCGCGCGGATTCATCGCCAGAAACCTGTCAATTTGCAGCTCTCCCGTCGCGACCGTCGTGCCCTTTACTTTGATCACGTATCCGCCCGGCGCGAGCGCGATGTTGTCCCTTATCCGCATGGGCGGAACGATGAATCCCAGATCGTTCACGATCTGCCGGCGGATGTTGTTCACCCTCTCCAAAAGGTCGCCCTGCTGCTCGGCGTCCACAAGCGGAATGAGCGCGTACCCTATTTCGAGCTCAAGCTGGTCCACCTGAAGCATTTCTTCAAGCTGCCGGCGCTGCCGGTCGGCGGGAGATTCCGCTGCGGCCGCAGCGGAAGGAGCAATCGCGATTTCGCCCGCCTCTTCCTTTCGCTTCCTTTCCTGCGACACGCGCCAGCCGAGGTACGCGAGAATCCCGGCGGCGGGCCACAGGATTATTTTCGGCATTCCTGGAACCATCGAGACTACAAATAGAAATCCCGAAGCAATCCACATTACCCTGGCCTGCGCGAACAGCTGGCCGATGACGCTTTCGCCGACGGTTTCTTCGGCGGCCGATTTCGTAACCATTATGCCCGTTGCCGTGCTGATCAGCAGCGCGGGAATGGACGCGACCAGCCCGTCTCCGATCGTGAGCCGCGTGAAGGTCTGCAGCGCCTCCTGCCAGGTCATCCCCATCTGCGTAATGCCTATCGCGAATCCCGCGATGATGTTCACGAAAATCAGGATTATCGTCGCCAAAGCGTCCCTCTGCACGAACCGGGACGCGCCGTCCATCGCTCCGAAATAGTCGGCCTCGTCCTCTAGGCGCTTGCGGCGCGCGCGCGCCTGCTCTTCGTTGATTATCCCCGCGTTCAAATCGGCGTCTATCGAAATCTGCTTGCCGGGCAACGCGTCCAGCGTGAACCGCGCCGCCACCTCGCCTATGCGCTGCGCGCCGAAGGTGATGACGACGAAATTGATTATGATGATGATTGCGAAAATCGCTATGCCGACTATGTAGCTGTCGCCGACCACGTAGCTTGCGAAAGTCTGGATGACGTGGCCCGCGTTCGCCGAAGATAAAATCGCGCGCGTTGTCGCGACGTTAAGGAACAGACGGTATACCGACGTGAGCAGGATAACCGTCGGGAATATACTGAAGTCCAGCGGCTCCCGGACGTACATCGTCAATACGGAAACCAATATCGCCGCAATCAAGCTTCCCGCGATGAATACATCCAGCATGAAAGGCGGAAACCGGATGATCATCAAGAGCAGGCTCGCCAGGAATATCAGCGGCACAGCCATCTCGATATTCCTGCGCGCGGAACCGGCTATCCCAGCGAATTCACCGATTGCAGGTATGCTTCGACCTTCCATTTACAAAACTCCGCCGCAAGCCGCGGCCGGATTTTATTGCTGCGCCACCAGGCGCGCCTTGATGCGTTCGTTGCTGCGCGCGAGGAACGCAAGAATCTGCGCCACCGCGCGGAAATGCTCCGCCGGGATGTAGTCGTCGATTTCCGTCGCGTACAGAGCGCGCGCCAGCGGCGGGTCTTCGACGATCGGCACCCCGTTTTCGCGCGCCACCTCGCGGATTTTGAGCGCGATGTATCCCTTGCCCTTGGCGGTTACCCGCGGCGCGGTCATCCCGAATTCGTACAAAATCGCCACGGAATAGTGCGTCGGGTTCGTGATGACAACATCCGCCTCGGCAGCGCGTTTCATCATCCGCGTGAACGCGATCTGCCGCCCGCGTTCCCGCAGAGTGCGCTTGATCAGCGGATCGCCTTCCTCGGTCTTCAGCTCGTCCTTCACCTCCTGCTTCGTCATCCGGATGCCTTTTTCGAACTCGTAAACCTGGTACGCATAATCGAATATCGCGAGAATGAGAAGCGCGACGCTTGTCCAAATCCCTATTCGAAGCGCGATGCCGAAGCTCGACGCGAAACTCGACTCAATCGACGCGCCGATCAATCCGGGAAAGTTGAACATCTCCGTTTTGAGAATCACGTACACGATGATTCCCACGACCGCGAGCTTGGCCAAGCTTTTCGCGAGCTCGACGAATCCGCGCAGGCTGAAGAGCCGCTGGAAGCCGCGCACGGGGTTGAGCCTGGATAAATCCGGCTGCAGCGGATGCGCAGACACGATGCCGCCGGTCTGGGCGACCTGGGTCAGCAGGCCCACGGCAATCGCAACCAAGAAAAACGGGGCGAGAATGTTGAGCGATGCGGCTACCCATTCCGCCGTATAACGCATTATCGTGGACTGGTCGAGCCGAAGTTGGTCCGCACGGCCGATGGTGTCCAACGTAAGAGCGCGGAAAAGCCCTCCCGTGCGATCGGACGCCGCGGAAAGCGTGACGAAAAGCGCCAACAGAAGCAGCGCGCTGGTCAACTCGTTCGAGCGCGCCACCTGGCCGCGCTCTCGCGCCTTGCGCCGCTGCCGCGGAGTCGCCCGCTCGGTTCTCTCGCCGCCTTCGGCCAACTAGCAAATCACCTCCCTGCAAAAATTATTCACCATTGCGATTACCCGAATGAAGTCACAACCGACATCGCGTCGGTAAGAAACTTATCCACCACGCGCCATACGACCGGATTCAGCAACCCGACGACCATCGCCATCACGAAAAGCCCGCCGGCGATCTTGAGCGGAATCCCCACGAGAAAAACGTTTATTTGCGGGACGACGCGCGCGATAATCCCCAGCCCGAAATCGAGCATGAACAGAATCGCCAGAAGCGGGGCGGCGATTTGAAGCGCGACCACGAACAGCGTCGTGAGCATCCCGCCGAACGCTTCGATCGAGAATCCCGCGGCGTCTATGCCGCCCGCGGGAACGAGTTCGAACGACCTGCCCCAATACAGAAGAAAAGCATGATGCAAATTGAGATTGAGAATCGCGAGCGAAACAATCGTGAACAGAAACTCCCCCGTAAGACTGACTTCCTCCTGGCTTTGCGGATCGAGCACGTTGACGATTCCGAATCCCATCTGGAATCCGAATATCCGCCCGGCGAACTCGAAAACAACGTAAATCAATCCGACCAGAAAACCGACCGCAAGCCCGATAATCAGCTCCCCCACCGCCATCGGCGCCCACACCGCCGTTTCATACGGCCTCGCCGGAAGCGCCGGCTGATTGAGAGCCAGAAACATCAGGGCAAGCCCGCCAGCCAGCGCCACCTTGAACTGAGACGGCACGCTGCGCGCGGAAACTACCGGCGCGACGAACAGGAAGCCCGCCCCGCGCAGAAAATAGAGCAGAAAAGCCTGAAACTGCACCGCCGTCAGATCGAGCAAATTCAACGAGAATCACCGCATTTCAACGCGGCCCGGCGCCCCAAAAGCCGCAGCATAACGCCGCGGCTTCCGAAACAAATCCCGGCCCGCCTGCCCGCACTCCACCTGCACGGGCGACAACGCCAATTCCCCTTGAAACGAGCCTTGCGGCGCGTGATGTCGGGCGGCCCCAACCGCCCGGCCGGATATCCCTCCGATATTGTATCACAAACAACCAGGTTATCAACACTTATCAACATAAAAGGTGGGTTTGATGTGACGGCGAACGTTTCAAAATTCACAACCTCGCGAATCCCGCCAAAACGCCGCGTTTTGCGCTCCAAAACCGCGCGCGATTGCGGTCGCGCGCGCGACGCGCAAACCAATCTCGGGGCCGCGATAGTCCGCGAAAGTCGCCCAAGCCGCGCCGCGGGCGCGAAATGTAATTAAACATGGTAATTAGCAGCGGCAACGGGGGATGAAAACGGGCGCGGAAACCTGCTCGACCTGCAGTATGTTATGTTTCCGCAGTTATACAGCGCAAATCAAGTGCATTCCGGCGGCGCCTTATACAAGCCCTTTTTCCTCTTCCTGCAGGCTCCGCCCGTATTATCACCTTGCAAGCCGGAAAAAGCCGCGCTTCCCGATACGCACGACGGCCGGCAATTCGTCCGGCATCGCGGACTTGGAATCGGAAACGGCCGCTTCCCCCAATTTCACACCGCCCTGCTCGAAAAGGCGGCGAAGTTCGCGGTTGCTTCCGTCGAACAGCTTGTGTTCAACGATGAATTCGAAAAGCGTGCGACTGCCGTCCAACCATTCCGGGCCGACTTTGATTGTCGGCGCGTCCTCGTCCGCGGTTTTTTCCTGAACCGTCGCGCGGAAATGCTCCGCGGCGCGGTCGGCAGCCTCCTTTCCGTTGTATTGCCGGGTCACTTTCCACGCGACTTCTTTTTTGACATTCATCGGGTTTTCGCCGGATTCGAGGCGCGCCAGCAGCGCATCCTTTTCGGCAGCGGAAAAATCGCACGCAAGCTCGATATATTGCGGCAGCAAATCGTCGGAGATGCGCATGCACTTGCCGTACATGTCCTCCGGCGCATCGAGCAAATCAATGGTATTTCCCCAGCTTTTGCTCATCTTGCGCCCGTCGGTGCCGGCGAGGATGGGCATCGTGAGCATAACGTGAGGCGGGTCGCCGTAGTGCTCCTGGACGGTTCTGCCGGCTAGCATATTGAGATGCTGGTCGTACGCGCCGATCTGGACGTCACATCTAAGCACGTATGCGTCATAACCCTGCATCAAGGCGTACAGGGCTTCATGAAATCTGAACTCTTCGTCCGATTCCAGCCTGATCTGGAAATCACGCCTGCTGATTATCCGCTTGAACGGGAAGATCTTTGCTATGTCAATTATCTGCTCGAACGAAAGCTTGGCAAGCCATTCGCCGTTAAACCGGATTTCCGTTTTCTCCCGATCAAGGAGCTTGAAAGCTTGCTCGGTGTAAAGCTGCGCCATCCTATCGATTGCCTCTCCGGATATTTCGGCGCGCTCCCTGCTTTGGCCTGTCGGGTCGCCGATTCGGGCAGTGTAATCGCCGATGAGGAATATCGCCTGGTGGCCCAGCTCCTGAAATTGGCGGAGCTTCTGCGCAGGCACCATGTGGCCTATGTGAAGGCTTTCCCGCGTCGGATCCACGCCGAGGTATACGCGCAGCGGGCGGCCTTCTTTCGCAGCGGATTTTATGCGCGCGAGCAGCTCCGCCTGGCATCGTTTGCGCAGGACGCTCTCGCCGCCCGGGTCGCCGAATTCCGCGCTCTCGTCGGCGAACTTGGTGCCGCGCATAAGGATTGCAACCTGTTCTTCGGGTGAAACGCGCATCGATATCCCGCACAAATACTAGCACAAGCGCCAGGCGGAAAGACCCGGGGAGACGGCTTTGAAACTGCTTCCGACTCCAAACCGCGATCCGTCCGTTTGTTGCAAAACGCGAATTCGCGCGATCGTTTATGGCGCAATTCCTACCGCTCCGATATACTTTGGCGTGGAAGAGACAAGACCTTCGATGTATTACGCGGCGCAGTTCCTCACCAGCGCCCTGGTCAGCATTGTATGCGCGACGTTACTCACTTTAGGCAAGCTGGTCTCGCCGTTTATCATGTTCTTTTTCCTCTTTTCGCTGATATGCAGCTTTATACTCGCGGCTGCGCTGATGTACCAGGCGTTCGAGGAAAAATGGCCGATAGCCGTTCTTTCGCTGGCCACGATCGCCGGGCTTTTCGCGGGATGGTTCGCGGCTCCGGGCATCGTCGGGTTCTACTCGCTGGCCAAGAAAAAGCAGGAGCTGAAATCCAACCTGCTTGCAATCGCCGACGCGATCGGGAAATACAAGCTGGACAACGGAGCGTATCCTCCCTACCTCATCGGCGGCGTCGAGACCGGCCCGACGGAGCTTTCCGATGATCCGCTTATCGCCAAAGGAGCCATCATTTCGTATCCCGTAAACCCGTACGGCGTTCCGGGCAGCTTTGTAACTTATCCCAAAACTTTTTTGACGGAGTGTCTGCAGGACGACAAGCGTCCCTGCCACTTCGGCCAAAATTTCGCCATCGACCTGCAGTACCAGCTTGGAGATCCTTACTCCGACCGCAAAAGCACCCTTGCCCGGTTCGGAACCGCATCTGAATTCGACGCGCTCCGGATGGGCTCGGTGCTGGGCGACGTGCGCAGCAATCACGGCTCGTTCTGTTACAGCGCCTGGGGAGGCGGCGAAATCGGAGAGCGCAAGCTTCCTTTCCTTCCGGGAATGTTCTTTTACAAGGAATGGAGCGATTCCGTGGATGGCACCAGCCACTTCGTACTCGGCGCGTACGGTTCGTTTTACGACGAGGGGTACGACATACTCGGCCCTGCGCCGGAAGGCTTTCTCGTCGCAAGCGACAAATCCGGCAACGGCAGCCCGCTTCGACTTAACGAGGAAGGCAGGCTGGTCGTGGGCAACCCGGACGGTAAGCCGGACGGCGTGGTGTATGTTCTGACAGACGAAGGCGAGTGGACGCCGAAAGGAATCCGCAAACTTGCGAAACCGGCAATCCGCGAGCCCGAACCGGAGCCGGTCGAGGAGCAAAAAGAAGAAGCGCCGCTTGGCACCGAACTGCCGAAAACTCCGCTTGTCAACTATTGAGCCGCATTCAGCCGCCGAAACCGGCTAGCCCAGCGCGTTGACGACCGTGCGGATCACGACCTGCGGCATCTCCGCATGTATTTCGATCCAGGCGACATGAGTCCCGTCGGGCGAAATGGCGGGATACTCGGCCCAAGTGCCGGGCGGGCTTATCTGGAACTCGTCGCCGGATTCCTGATGGCGCAACCAGACCGACGGCGCGATCTCCCAGTCGTACTCGTATTCGGCCTTCAACTCCGGATCGCGGCGGACGAACGCAATCATCCCCATATATTTCGATAGAGCCGGCTGCTCGGCATCGGCAAGAAAAAGCTCCTCCGTGCCGGATTCAACATCGAACTGATACAGATGCCAGTCTCCCCATCCGCCGCGTTCGAACAAGAGAAGTCCTTCGCCCGTCCAGCGGGGATTCGATTCGTGGTAGCCCCACTCGCCGAAATCCGCGATGCCGGTCAGCGCTCGTCCCGGCTTTCTGCCGAACGGCTTGTAGAAAATCTGCTCGTAGCCGCCGGGCATACCGTCGCCCTGGACGAGGTAAGCGAATCCCGAGCCGTCCGGATTCGGCACGGGCGAGCACTCCGATTGGTCGCGGCTTTCGACGAGCGGCTCGAACCTGCCCGTACGCACCTCGTACAACCCGATGTCGCAGCCGTAAAACCGCTCGCCGTAGCTGACCAACACTCTCGGATTGTCCGCGTCGGGCAGGAATGCGCAGTCCAGTACGCCCGAAAGCATCCGCACTTGCTGGCTCAAGTCCGAGCTGTAGCCGTATATGAACAGCTTTCCGTTCTGAACGTAGGCGAGCTGCGAGCCGTCCGGACTCCACGACGGCGACGACGGGGACTCGTAAGCGATCCCGTATGCGGAGCCGTAAGCATCTACAATCCAAAGCTCGGTACCGACGACCGCCGCAAGATGGAAGCCGTCGGGCGACCAAACCAGCTTAGGCGGATATTCGCCGTAGCCGTTTGCAAAAGCGGGCGCCGCGGTCAGCAGCAACACAGCCGCCGCCAAAAGCAAAAAGGGCAATCCCCGTAAACTCATTGCAGTCTCCTTTGGAAGGCTGCAATTGTACCAGTCCGGCTAGGCCGCTCCCAGCAGGCCGATCCACACGCCCGAGGGATCCTGGAAATAGCCGAACACGCCCATCTCGGAGACCATCGGCTCGCCCGATGGCGTGCCGCCCGCGGCCTTGACCTTTTCAAGCGTCGCCGCGACGTCGTCCACCCAAATATACGCCATCACAGGAATTTCCTTGGTATGACCCTGGAATACTCCTTCCAGTCCGGCGCCAGGATTGAAGCCAAGATACTCCGTGTGCCCCGGCGTCGGCGTAGTCGTCCATCCGAATACTTTCGTGAAAAACGCATTCGTCGCCTCGAAATCGCCGCCGAAAATTTCAAAAAAGCAAATCGTGTTGGGCTCGGGCTTTTCGGTTCCTGTAAACGGATTCGGACTCGGCTCAAGAGGCATGTACATGTCCGCCAGCCCGTAGGTGACTCCCGCGGGGTCCGTGAACAAAGCGATGTGCCCGGCTTCGCCACCGACCGCCATCTTGGGAACGATCGTCTTTCCCCCCGCGGCTTCGATTTCCGCAAGCGCCGCGTCGATTTCCGGGACGTAAATGTACGGAATCGTCTGCTGCATCCGGCCGAATCCCTGGCCGTTGAATCCGCCCATCAGCCCCGACGGAGCCTGAAAAAAGACGTATTCAGGCATTTCCTCGAACGGCGTGAACCGCCAGCCGAACAAATCGGCGTAAAACTTCGTGGTGGCGTCCTTGTCGGCATAGCCGAACTCGACCCAGCAAAAATGATGGCCTTCGTATCCTTCCGGCGGTCCGTAGCTCATTACGTCCTCCTGTGTTGCGTTTCCTTCAGAACCGTTATTCTGTGCAGACGCCGCTCCGCAAACGATAAGCAAAGCTGCGAAAGCGGACAGCGTACCCGTGAAAATCCTTGTCATTCTATTTGCTCCTTGCGATTAAACCAGGATTACTACCACGCCGCTGGGAAGATTCTCGCCTCGGTTGCGGCCGCGCGGAAAATTCCGCGCCGCAGGTGTGCGATCCATACGTGCGATTGCGGCGCGGCGCGCGCTGTGTTAAATTGATTTCCCGGCGGCAGCGCCCGCCAGGTGACGGATATGCCACTTCATTGCAGCGCCTGCGGCGCATCCAATTCGGGGGATGCCAACTTCTGCCAGAATTGCGGGGCAAAGCTCGTTTCTCCCTACGAACGGCCGCAGTCCCACGACCTTGCGGCCTCGGCATCGGTTGCTTCAACCGCGCCGGAATCCGAAAAAGCCGATTCCCAAAATGAGCTGCCCGGATTCAAACCGCTGGAGTGGCCGGAGCCGCCGGAAATTGACAACGCCGAAACGCGGTTCGAAGGCACCGGACGGCTTTCGGAACGAAATCCCGCGGACATAAAGGCGGAATTGATCGCAACGCTTGGCATCGAAGATGCGCAGACGTATTCGGCATCCGATGCGGGCGTCGCAATCCACGAATCAAGGATGGACGCCGCGCCCGCCGCCAGGCCTGCAACGCAATTCACGCAGCCTGCAGCCGGCAGGCCCGTCGGAGCGGGAGAGGCATTCGGAGCTGGATGCCTGACGCTTTTGATTCCCGTCGCGGGCATTTTTTTCAGCGTCAACTGGCTCAAAGCCCGGCGTCCCGGCGCGATAGGCTTCCTCGTGTTCACCGTCATCGTCAATATGATCGCCGGTTTCTTTTGGTTTCTGCTGGTTCTGGGTCTGACCATGGAAGATGAATCGAAACCGGCTCCCCAATCCCCGCCCGCTGCGGAAGAGTCGGTTGCCCCGATCGCGTTCGAGCGGACGGAATTTGAACGGCAGTATCTTGAATTGTAACGAGGCCGGCTCGAGGAGAAATCAATGCCTCTTCACTGCACGAGTTGCGGAGCTTCGAATTCCGGAGACGCTAAATTCTGCGCGCACTGCGGCGCGCAGATACTGCATCCCTATTCGCCGCCGCAGGAACCGGAAGCGCAGGCCGCTTCGCCGCACGCGGACGATGCGCAAGCCGAAACCCAACAGGTTTCCCAAGCCGGACAGGTTTATCCCCAGCCGCAGGAGAGCCGCGAGCCGCCGCGACAGGAATACTCGCAGCAGCCATCCGGCCGGTATTACGCACAGCCGCCCAAGCCGGAAGGCGAGCCGGTATCGGGCTGCGCGCTGTACGGGGGAGGATGTCTCGTGCTGCTCGTCCCGGTTCTCGGCCCGATTATCGGACTCATTTTCGGAATAATCTGGGCGGCCAACCGCAGACGCGGAGGAGTAGGATTTCTGGTCTATTCCGCGATCGTGATGCTGATCGGGATGTTTTTCCTGCCGATTGTAATAGCTGTCTCCGTTCCCATCTTTCTTAAATCGAAGGAAACGGAGGTCAGACAGTTCACGGAGGACGTGCTGGTGTCCATTCGGGCGGCCGAGGCGAACTACTACATCAAGAACGGAAAATACGGCGATTTCGAGGCTCTCGCGTCCGCGGGATTTCTCGATTCGCGATTTGCGGGAGGCGCGTTTTTCGACCGGGGAGTTTCGATCACCTTATCGGTTGCCGAGGATGAGCAGTCCTACACCGCTTATGCAATATTGCCGCTGGGCGGGACTATGACGCTCGACGAAACCGGGAATATCAGCACCGAAGGGATGGCGGATTTCGGCGAGGCGTTCACCGGCATATTGAAATCGGACGAAATCCTGGAAGGCGACTTCGCCGACGCGTCCGCGAAGCTAAGCGCGAACCTCGCGCTCATTCAAATCCGGCTCGCGGAATCGCTTTACTACGCGACCGAAAACGCGTACGCCGACCTGCCCACGCTCGCGGAAAAGGATTACCTGGACAAGAAGTACGGCTCGAACTCGATAACCGATCTCGAAGGCGTCAAAGGGATGACGCTCGAATTCCAGACGGACGGCAAGACGTACAGGGCCACGATAACGCTGCCCGGCGGCGGGCAGGTCTGGGTGGACGAGTCGGGCGAAATCCAGGGCGAGGGCGCGTACGACTACGGCGATACGGCGCCGGAAGAGGAGCCGTGCGAAAAGTCCCCAAT